>JBBQQV010000209.1:0-5767 GCA_038215505.1 Lysobacterales bacterium | reverse complement strand
GCTCAAACACAGGTGCCTTTCCCCGTCTGCCAGCTCCGCTGCTCGGCGCGTTGAACGGGGCGCAAGGTCATCAACAGCCAGAGCGACCGCAATAGCCACAGCAACGCTCAGAGAGATCTTGTAGAGCGGAGCTTGCTCCGCTGCTCTACACGGCTCAACCCAGCAGACGAGCAAGCTCGGCTTTACAACAGCACCAGCAACCGCAACGGCAAACGTACCCGCACCCGCAAAGACTTGTGGCCTTGACTTTAGGGCGCTTCATTCTCAATCACAAATACCAAAGCACTGCGTGGCGGCAGGGTGAAGGTGCCGGTGGCTGCTTCGAAACGGGCTTCGCGGAGGGGGCGGCTGTCGGCGGCCTGCTTGCTGCGTTGCACGGGATGCAGGCGATAGGACTTTGCGACCTCGCTGGGCAACACCAACGTGCGTGCGCTGGGATCGACATTGATGAAGTACAGCAGTTCAGAGAAGCCTGCGCCGGGATAGCCATTACCATCCAGATGACCGACTTGCACCGTGGCTACCTGCGCGGCGCCGGTGTTCAAGAAGCGCAGGCGCTGCTGCACATCGGCTGCAGTGCGCAGCCGAAACAGAGTCGAACTGGCGCGAATTTTCAGCAGGTCGAGAAAGGCATCGCGGGTCCAACGGATGTCAGTCGCGGTGGGTTTGATCGCGGCGTTGGCGAGTAGTGGCCGCATCAAGTTCCAATTGCTGCCGTTGTCGCCTTGCGGTGGCAGGCCGGTGCCGAAATAGTTGTCGGTCAAACTCCAGTCGATGCGGTTGAACCAATCGCCAGAGTCATAGCTGTTGCGATCCATCGACTTGCTGCGCAAGACCTCGATGCCAGCATGGTAATAGGCGATGCCTTGGCTAAACGCGACCAGCGAAGCGGCCAGAATTTGCGCGCGGGCGCGGTCTTCGCGGCTGCTGGTGACGGGCAATTTGAAGGCTTGAATGTCAAACAGAGTCTGGTTGTCGTGATTCTCGACATAGTTGACGACTTCAATGGGCTGGCTGACGAATCCGGCAGGTTGCCCGGCGTAGTCGATCTGCTCCAAGCGCAACGTCTGGCCGCGATAGTCCTGCATAGAGTAGGTGCGTAGTGAGCCGGCCAAGCCGACGCGAATCATGTCCGCCGCGCGCAGCAAATCGGTGGCGGTGGTGCGACCCTGCGCTTGAGTGTTGGGCATGTAGTGGAGGCCGTTGACGTAGCCTTGTTTGGCGAGCAGATCGCCGCCGTTGTCACAGCAGCCACCGCCACGCGCGGCATCCCGGGCGCGGTCACTGAAGGTGGCGATGCCGCTGCCGTTTAGCGACAGTTGCGAAGCCTGGACGAAGCGCAAGCCGTTGGCCACCTCGCCGAAGTTCCAGCCTTCGCCCAGTAGTTCGACATGGCGCCCTGTCGCCGCATTGACCTCCGCTTGCAGCGTTTCCATCACCGGGCGTGGTTGATGGCCCATCAGGTCGAAACGAAACGAGTCGATGTGGTGATCGCGCGCCCACACCACGGCCGAGTCGATCATCAGGCGCGCCATCATGCGGTGCTCGGTAGCGGTGTTTGCGCAGCAGGTCGACGTCTCGATGCTGCCGTTGCCGCTCAGCCGGTGGTAGTAACCCGGCACCAGCCGATCCAGCACTGATTTTTGATCCTGCCCGGCGGCGCTGGTGTGGTTGTAGACCACGTCCATGCCGACCCGAAGACCGACATCGTGCAGGGCTTGCACCATCTGTCGAAACTCGAGAATGCGCTTGCTGCCATCCAAGGCTGAGGAGGCAAAACTGCCTTCCGGCGCAGTGTAGTGCCATGGGTCATAACCCCAATTGAAACAATCTGTTGCGCGCACGGCACCGACTGCCGCTTGTTGAGTTTCGCCATCGGCAGTGCCAGTAGGCGAGGGCGTGACGCAATTCGTCTCAGGCACGGTGGCGAGATCGAATACGGGCAGCAGGTGCACGTCGGTGAGGCCAGCTTTTGAGAGCGCAGCCATGTGCTGCATGCCCAAACTGTTGCGTTCAGTGAAGGCGAGGTACTTGCCACGATTTGCCGCGCTGACACTGGCATCGTTGACGGAAAAATCGCGCACATGCAGTTCGTAGATGACCATGTCGGTCGCGGCGACGACCTTGTTTAGCCGCGTTTTGCTATCCCAGCCAGCGGGTTTGAGTGCTGGGTCATTCAAGTCCGCGATATAGCTGCGCTTTGAGTCGGCACCCAAGCTGATTGAGTACGGATCGGTAACGCGGTTGCGGACAATGCCGACATTGCGCACGTAAACGTCGACCAGATAGCTGTAATAGCGACCGCGCAGGTCGCCACCGGGGCTTGCGCTCCAAGTGCCGGTGGCATCGTCACGCGTCATGCCGAGCACGGCGCTTGCCGCACTGCTGTCGCTGTCGAACAGGCATAACGCAACTTGCCGTGCGGTCGGTGCCCAGACGCGAAAACGGCTGGAATTGGCCACCTGCACACCCAGCGCGGGCGAATCGGCGGCGCTGGCAAAACGGTCATCCAAGGCACCGGCCACTTGTGGTGCTGTCACGGCGCGCACGTTGCCGTTAGTTTCCTCATTCACCAAGACGACTTGCCCGCGCTGAGCCAAATCCAGCGCCGCAAAACTGGCTTCGTTGACAGCAAGAATCACGCCCGTCGGAACGTGGCTGAAGCGCGCGGCATCCGGAATGGCCGGTGCGCTGGGCAGGATGGAAAGTTCAAAAAATCCATCGGCACCCGTCACTGCTTGGCCGACCCGATGCACGATCTGTGCAGACGCCGAGTGATACAAACGAAAGCGGCCATTGCTATCTGAACGCGGCCAGCGCAGGGTCGAGCGATTCAGCCACAACGCTCGGGAATCGAGACTTGATTGGCTAGGGATGGGGCTTAGCGTTTGCGCAAAACTGCTGGCATCGCAGGCGGCGAGCGGCGCGGGGTCTTGGGCGCTGGCTGCGCTTGTGATTGCCAGCAACGCGAGCGCTAAGCAACCGCGTTTTGCTGACCTAAGCATGCGACTCATATCTCGATCCTCAGGGCGACATTTCCGCCTTGCACCTTGTTGATTACCAGCATCACCACCAGCGTGACGGCGAGAGTGATCGCCATCAAATGGATGTAGTGCAGCGGCGACCAAAGGAACGTAAACACGGCGTACAGAGCCGCTCCAAACAGGATCCCAATCTTCACTGCCGATGCGCGAATGCCAACCAGGAATATCGCCGCCAGAAACGCGGCCAGCACCGGCATCGAGTACAGGCCGTTCAATTTTTGCAGGGTGTCGACGATGCTGTTGGCGTTCTCGAACACAGGCACCATCGCCAGCGAAACAACGCTGAACACGACGGCCACACGTTGCCCGATGGATTTCACGTCTGCGTTGCGATTCACTCGCGGCAGATGGAAGTCGCAGGTGTACAGCGCCGATGCCGAGTTGAGGCAGGAATTGAAGCTCGACAGCACCGCGCCCGTGATCATCGCGGCGAACGCGCCAGCCAACCATGGTGGCAACACATCAGACACCAGTCGGCCGTAGGCGGGGTCGCCGACATCGCCATACAACTTGTAGGCGATGACACCTGGCAACACCACGACCAAGGGCATCACCAGCTTGAATGCCGCCGCTGCATAAATACCTTTCTGCGCCTCGCGAATGGACTTCGCCGCCATCGCGCGCTGGGCGATTACCATGTTGGTGCCCCAATAGAACACGTGGATGAAAAACATCCCAGTGAGCAGCGTGTGCCAAGGGATATCCGAGTCATTGCCGCCGATCAAGGACCAGCGCTCGGCGGGCACACCGGACAAGTCCCAGTCCACCGCGATCATCGCGTAGCAGGTGACGGCAAGCCCCATCACCAGCAGGCCAATGCCGTTGTAGGTGTCAGAAATCGCAATGGCGCGCAAGCCGCCAAATGCCGCATAAAGCAAGCCGCCAATGGCAAATGCAATGGCGATGACAATGATCGGCGCGTCCAGCGAGAACATCGACTTCATGAACACCGAGCCGGTGTAGAGCACCACCGGCAACAGAATGAACATGTAGCCGAGTAGGAACAGCGCGGACACGATTTGCCGCAGACCGGGATCGCCCAAGCGCTTTTCCAGCAGCTCGGTCGTGGTGATGCAGCCATGCTTGTAGTAGAGGGGTATCAGCACGTGCGCCAGCACCAGCAAGCCAGCAATCGCGCCGAGCTCCCACCATGCCACCAGCAACATCTGCGCGCCGTTCATGCCAACGATCTGTTCGGCGCTGATATTGGTCAGCAGCAACGAACCGGCGACAAACGGCCAGCTCAACCCACCACCGGCCAAAAAGTAGTCTTTGGCGGAATCCGAACTGCGCACCGACTGCCGACACTTCCACCACGTCACCAACGCGACCGAGGCGGTCAGTAAAACAAACACAGTGATCTGAATTGCGTTGGCATCCACTCCGGTGGCTCCTTCGACGGGCAATTGCTGCCGGCAACGATTGCCACGGCGCGGGCGTCAAGCTAATCGCAATTGGTGTTCATGGCGCTGGGTTTGCAGATGAATACGTATGCAGTTGCGGGCATGATTGATTGGGGGGTTTGCGCTTGAAGGAATTGGGTTTTCTGGTGATTTCGAAGAAGTGTCCAGTGGCGCCGACTGCGGCATGTCCCTTGCCGTACATTACCCAATGACGCAAAACCTGCTTTTCATTTGCAGCCAGAATCGCTTGCGCAGTCCGACGGCGGAGCATGTGTTTGCTGGTCGGCCGGGGTTGGCGACGATGTCGGCGGGGCTCAATGCGGGTGCGGAGACGCCGGTTGATCCCGAGTTGCTGGCGTGGGCGGATGTGGTGTTTGTGATGGAGAAGGTCCATCGGCGCAAGTTGGCGACCAGGTTTGCCGGCAGCTTGGCCAACAAGCGGGTGATCTGTCTGGATATTCCTGACAACTATGACTACATGGAAGCCAAGCTGGTGAGCTTGCTTGAGGCCAAAGTGGGCAGGCACCTGCCGGGGCTGCTTGGGCCTGCGGGCCAAACGGGTCGGCGGCCTCAACAGCAAGCGTGACTAGAAACTCTGCTGCCCCAGCGGATGCACGCTTACCTCATCTATCAGCAGCGATCCCGGCTGCTCGATCACCTGCATCACCAATGCCGCCAGCGCTTCTGGATGCAGCGAGCCATGCGGGTCGCGGCTACCTTCGCTGCCGCCGCCAAAGTCAGTATCGATGATGCCGGGATTGATCAGGCTCACCCGCACGCCTAAGTCTTTGACTTCGCGTAACAGCGAGTGACTGAAGCCCGTCAGTCCATGCTTGCTGGCGACGTAGGCGGCCATGTTGGCCAGCGGGCGACGGCCGAGGTCGGAGCCGATGTTGACGATGTGACCGGCGCGGTGCATCAGCATGCCGGGCAGCACGGCGCGGCATAGCTGGATGCTGGCGGTCAGATTGACTTGAATGATGTCGCGCAGCTCGGTATCGCTGTGTTCGACGAGGGACCGATAAGCACCGATGCCGGCGTTGTTGATAAGCCCATCGATGTGGGGATACTGCTGCAATAGTGCAGTGATGCCAGCACCCAGTGCGTCAGCGTCGGCAAGATCAAGCGGGTGGGCCAGTACATGCCCAGTTTCGGCCGCATCCGCCAACGCCCGCAGACGCTCTACGTCGCGAGCAATCGCGACTACGCGATGGCCACGTTTGCCGAGTTGCAGAGTGATGGCGCGGCCCAAGCCGCGGCTGGCACCGGTGACTATCCAAGTCTGCGGCGACGGTGTGTTCATGTGCTCATGGTCCATCC
>JBBQQV010000208.1:0-5787 GCA_038215505.1 Lysobacterales bacterium | reverse complement strand
CAAGCGAGTGTCGGCTTTGGATACCGGCTGCTCGGGGTCCAACTCACCTTCCGGCACCCGTCGCGTCGCGCACAGGTAAACCAGCAAGCCATCAACGGATTCCACCGCATCGACGACGATGTCGCCGCGTTCAACCCGGATGCGATCACCCCGGCGAAACTCGGCGCGCGCCAGCGGCGCACTAGCGGTGGCGTATTGGCGAATGGTGCCGGTGCCAGTGAAGACGATCTGCACGCTGCGGCCGGCCAAACGCATGACCGTGCCCAGGCCGAGTTCGGGCTCGGCTGAGGAGAACCAACGCTGCCCTGGGACAAAGTCGTTCATTGCTTGAGTCTACGCCGGCTTGGCGTCGCGCAGCCGTAAAAAAACGTCAGCAGCCGGCTCAATAACAACGGGCTCAATTGGCAGCCCAGATGCGCACCTGTTCGGTCGCCTTCTTGAACATCGGTTGCCCTGCCTTGCACGCAAACGCATTAGCAAACTCGGGCATGTTGAGCAAGGGGCCATTGACCCGTTGGCGCGGTGGCGCGTGTACGTCGGTACTCAAACGCCGCACCAGCGCCGACTCCAGGTCATTGCGTCGCCACAGACGGGCGTAACTCAAGAAGAAGCGCTGCTCTGGCGTGTAGCCCTGCGCTTGCGGCAGTTTGAGATCACCAATCCGCGCCCTCAAGGCGGCGTGCGCCAGTTCCAGCCCGGCGAGGTCGGCAGTGTTCTTGCTGCGCGTCAGGCGGCCACTGACTTTAATCGCGCCGACCGCGGTGTAGGCGTCGTATTGCGTCTCCAAGGCCTTGGTGCGGGCGAGGTAGGCGTCGCGCTCGGGCACTGTCCAACCGCCTTGCAAAGCACCGGTCTTGTCGAAAAGTTGGCCGGTGACATCGAAGCCTTGCATCAACTCATGTCCGATCATCGCGCCCAGCGTTCCGTAGTTTTCGGCGGCGTCGGCCGCAGGATCAAACAGCGGCGATTGCAACAGGCCGGCGCTGAGCACCAGCTGGTTGCGATTGGGCGCGTAGTAGCCGTTCACCAGCTGCGTTGGCAGCGGAAACAGTTCGGCAGAACGTTTGCCGCCAATTGCCGCCATTCGCTGCCGATTGCGCAATGCTGCCGCCGCCAACACGTTGCCGGCATAACTGCTGCGGCTGAGCTTGAGGCCTTCGAAGCTGCGCCATTCAAGAGGCTTGGCGATGCGCATGTCGAGCGCGTCCAGCTTGTCGACAGCCGCCGTCCGGCTGGATTCCGAAAGCCACGGCGCGTTGGCCAGTCGTATCCGCAACGCGGCGCGCACATCATCGACAATCTGTTGCGCAGCGGCTTGCGCAGGCGCAGGCAGGTAGCGCGCGACAAAGCGTTGTCCGACCGCATCGCCCAGGGCCAAGTCAGCTGCGGCGAGCACGCGGCGAGTGCGATCCGGTGGCGTGGCTTGGCCCGCCAACAAAGCACCATGAAAGCCGTCGTGCGCGTTGACGAAGCCGCTGCCAAGGTAAGGTGACATTGCATCCAATACCTGCAGCTTCAGGTAGGGCTTCCAATCCTCAAGCGGCGTCGTCGACAGCATCTGCGCAACGGTGTCGAAGAACGCAGTCGGCGCGACCGATAACGTCTTCAACTTGGCCAGCCCCTGTGCCTTCAAGAATTGCTTCCACTGCATGGACGGGTAGCGCTTGATCAGGTCGCGCGCCGAGATCGGCTGATAGGAAGTATTCGGATCGCGCAGCTGCAACAGGTCGAGTGAGGCACCAGCCAAGCGAATTTCCATCGCCAGTGCGCGAGCTGAATCACCCGCCGCATCGGCGCTGCCGGCCAAACCCAGCAAGGTTTGCGCATAGCCACGATAGTGGCCAAGCAGCTCGCGGCTGTCGGCGTCCTGGCGCAAGTAATAGTCGCGATCAGGCAGCACCAGGCCGCCTTGGCTCGCGTAAGCAATCACTTGTTCGGGCTGGCGCAGGTCGTCGCCGGCGTCAAAGCGAAACAATACTGGTAGACCACGCGCATGCCAGCTCGCCAGCAAAGCGGGCAACTGCTTCGGCTTTTTCAGCGCGTCGATCTCGGCGAGCAAGCCAGCGATGGGCGCAAGTCCAGCGGTCTCAATGCCGGCCTCGTCGAGGCCCGCGGCAACAAAATCGGCGATCAGTCCATCCAGACTGTCCTTGGGCTGCTGCAGAATCTCGGCCAGCAACGCTTCCTGCTGCGCGCGATTGCGTTCCTTGAGCACATCAAAGGTGCCAAAACTTTCGCGCTCGGCGGGTACTGGCGTCGACTTTAGCCATCCGCCATTGGCGAATTGATAGAAATCCCGACAGGCCGGTGTTTTTGGATCAAGTTCACGCAACTCAAGCGCTGTCGCAGAACCAACCAGCGACAAACAGATCACAACAGCAGCAACAGACAATTTCATGCGGCACGCGTCGACGCGAAGGGGGCGGCAGTGTAGCCGGCGGCTGCGGCTTACGCCGGTGCGCTTCGCACATAACCTGCGATTGGTGCGTCGCGGTGCTGCCTCAACGTGTGTAATGTTGGTCGAGGTGTCGGAGGATCTGTTCCGACTCGAACAGTTCGATGTTCTGGTTGCGGTCAATCAAGTAAGGCACTTGGGCTTTGCCGGTGTCGCGCAGCATGATTTCGCGTCGACCACCCGGTCTTGGTTGCCAAGGCATGAGGGTGAAGCGCAGGTTGGGTGGCCCCCAGTCGGCGAGCTGTTCCTTGCCGAAGCTTCGCAGTATCCACGGCAGTTCCAGCTCGCACAGCCGCTCGCGCACCAGTCGCGCGTAAGGGCTGGACTCAAAGCTATAAAGTTCGAGCGGGTGTCGCGGGGCTTTTGAGGGCTGCGCATGGTTACCTGCTGTGCCACGCAGGGTTGATGCGAGCTTGGACGTAAGGCGCATGGGCAGGCTGCCGAGCACGGCAGTCGCCCAGCCAATCTCCGCATAGGTTTCCAGCACATGCTGCAAGCAGTCGTGCAGGCCACTGGCGCGCACGTCCTCTCCGGCATCGATCAAATAGGGCAACTCGGCCCCCGCCGGCAGTCGCCGCGCAAAGCGTTTGCCGCCAGTCGGGCAGGGCTGGATCAGCGCGTCGAGCTGTAATTCGGTGAGCAACTCGCGCAGCAGGCGACAGTCGGGATCGTTCTCGCGATCAAACACCACCAGCCGTTTGCTCGGCGCTTTCGCGGCCCGGATCGCCTGGGTGCCTCGCCAGCCGCGCGCCGTCGATGCGAGCAGGGAGCGCAACAGTGGCAGCGAGGGCAGGGGCATTCGATCTGGCTTTCCGGGTCTGGACAGCTACTTTAGCGCGGGGCGCGAGTGGCCGGTCTGTGGGACTCAGCGCTCGGATTCGAGTCGGCTGCCGTATCTGTGTGCCGAAGGCGCAGGCGGCGGTGTAAGCGGCGAGTATGGCGATCCCACCTCCGGCATCGATGCGGATACGGGGGTTTGCGCGGCCAACTGATCGATGCTGCGGTCGAGCTGCAGAATGCGCCGGCGCGAACGCATCAGGTCGAGGTCGGCAGCGAAGGCGCGGCCATCGTGGCGATCTCGAAACTTCAGGCTCAGGCTGACACTTCCTTGCTCGCATTCCGGCAAGCCCGTGAGCGCTCGGATGTCGCGCACCCTCAATTCGATGGCCGGCATCAGCCAGAACCAACCAGCGGTATAGCGCACGCTCAGCAACGCATCCAGTGGCACACGCACGCTGCGCGCCCCCGATTTCAGCACGCCGAACAGCGCATCGCTGGTGCTGAACTGCAGCTCCAAACCGTGCTCGTCCAACCGCGCCAGCCCGCGCACCGTGCCAAAGCCGCCGTACGCGTCGAAATGAAAAGGAACCGTATCCATGGGGCAAATCCAGCAGTCGGACCGCGGGCATTGCGGCGTCCGCAAGACGTGAACGATGGCCTAAGTGTGACAGCGCCAGATGCCCCGCCGGCCGACGCACTCGGACGGCGCCGGTGTTCCTCAAAAGCCCCGAGCCCCTAAGTCCGCCAAGCTGCCAGGCGAGTGTCCAACAGTCCACGCGCTCAACCGCGGCAATAAGCCTCATACAACCGACGGGCCAAATCCTGCGCTTGCCGGGCTTGTAGCAAGGTCAGCGGTGGTTGCCCAAAGTTGAGCCTCGAAATCTGCGGCTGCAGGTCTCCGGCAGCCCAAGCAAACACTGCGTTGTAAGCCACCGCCCGCACCGGGTCGCGGTTCTCGAACGTTCCGATTCGATACGCAATGCTCAGCCAGTTAAACGCCGTGCCCACGCATTGACTGGCGTCGCGATGCATCAGCCGCGAGGCATTGGCACGAAACCGCATCAGTGCGGGCGGATCCAATGCCAATTCGCCCAATCGCCCTTGCATGTTGTTGACGTAGTAGTGGGCGGCGGTCTGGTCACCTTGGTTGGCGGCAAGCAATAGCCAATCTTCGGCCTCAGCGACCTGCTCCTTGGTCACGCCTTTGCAGTTGGCGTCGCGGGTCTTGAAGGAAGGCCGTTCCATGGCGTCGGCAACTTCGGCAAATTCACGGTCGCGAGTCTGCTCATCAGCCAGAATCCGATCAGGATGGATCCTGCTTTCGAGTTTGGTAAGTTGGCTAAAGTGACTGGCACAGACGGCAAGCCCACCACCAAGCTTCCAAGCTGCTTCCAAACCGCCCGCCCGCGCCGCTGCTGCCAGCTCGGCATAGAGGTTGGCAAGGTCGGGCTGGCCATTGATACCAGTGGGTTCGAGCCTGTCGGCTGGCAACAGGGTGCCTGCAGTGCGAAACCTATCGGTGGGCCCTGGTGCCGCAATCGTGACCACATCCCCTGCGGTCGCCGGTTGTGCCGCGATCTCAAGCACTTCGACCAAAGGCTCGTCTTCTACGATAGGTTGTGTGACAACCAGCTCGCTGGTGGGAGTCGGCAAAGAGTCGTCGGCTTGGACCCACCAAAACAGGAAAGCCGCAGCCAAGGCGACTAGTACTGAGACGGCCGAAATAAAACTGTTGCGGGAAATTGAATTCTTCACAGAAGACATAGCCTTTGATAGTTGCGCAGCGTGCGCAGCGTGCGCAGTGCAGCCGCGCGAGCTTACGAAAAACTTCACAGACTTTCGTTGTGCGGCAAATCGCCGGGAAGCTGACGATTTGCCGCACCCAGCTTTAGTAGGTACGAAGCGGTCCAACCCCTACGCGAGGAATGCAGCGAACACACCCTCCCCCTGACCCGCCGGCCCATCCCCAACCACCTGTCGAGCCCCCGCCGCCCGCCGAGCCCCCACCGCCACCGCCACCGCCACCGCCACCAAAGGGCCCAGTGCCAGCATTGCTATTGTCAAGAAGGTTGGGTACCGACTCTATGCCTCTGAAGGCAGAAGGGGATGTGTATTCGAATTTGACGCAATTATCGAGATCACAAATGATTACGGTGTCACCCGTATTTATTGCCACTGGCACAAGGCCAGCGGCGATGTGGTAATCACCGTTTAGCAGGGCCTGAAGCGCACTTTGTGTGGCGGGGTCAGTTGCGCTTACTTGCAGGGCGCCCGCTGGCCCCAAATCGCATGCAGCACATCCGTACGGCCCGTAGCCCGTCGCTCTTGAATCTGCCGACCAAACACACAAAATCATCGCTACCGCAATCGCAAAAACTCGCATCGAAAACCCCTAGTTAGTAAGTAAACCCCATTGCCCGTTGCCAGCGGCGCGCGCAGGGTAACGAGTTAGGTGGGGGGGGCTGTCAATAATTGTTACAACGTTGAACTGCGAAGCCGAAGGTCAGGTAACAACTTTTCATGCGTTCGCACCCTCTTCGGAGAGTCGCTTC
>JBBQQV010000207.1:0-5797 GCA_038215505.1 Lysobacterales bacterium | reverse complement strand
ACAGCGCAGCGTCGCTGTCCCACAGCGCAGTGTCGCTGGCCACATCCGCAGTTTCCTGCGGCGGGCGGCCTTGGTCAATCTGCTGGCGCATCTCCAGTAGCACGGTCTGGCCAGGCCAGGCGTCGATCGCAACGCTCAGGCTGCGATGTTCGAGCATGACCAGTTGTTCGCGCACGATCGAATGCAACTCGGCTGGGACCAGTGTTGCTGGCGCTGGCGTGGCCACCGGGATGCGCGCGACGCTGTCGTTGCCGGGCATGCTGCCGGCAGCAGCGACGGCGCCAGCGGCCGATGCGCTCACGGCTTGCGGCTCGCGCCGCAGCTGGTTCAGCGGATACTGGCCGCGGCACCAGCGCGCCACATGCGACTCATAGAACATGCCGCTGTCGCGTATCAGCGCGCTCAGTGCGGCGGCGAAAGCAGGAACGCTCTGAACGCTGGCGGCGACCGCGCCCAGGGTTAGCGGGCGCGCGTCGGTGCTTGCGACTTCGCTGAGTTGCTGGGCCAGCGAACCCAGCATGACTTGCGCTGCGCGCTCAGGCGCGGCCGCTGCCATCGGCGCGGCGCTTGCGGCGGCGGCATTTGCGGCTGCCACCGCGGCGGCTGTGGCGTTGCTGCCAGCGGCGCTGGCGGCGAAGCGCAACATGACCGCCTGGCCATTTTCAGGCAGGCGCGCGGCAACGCTGTAGCGCGCGCCGGCGATGTCGACGATGCCGCGGGTGTCATCAAGCCGGGCCAGCACGACGGCGGGCAACACGCGGCCGGCAAGGCGATGCAGCAATTCGCCACCGTCTCGTGCCGCGCTTTCCGGGCTGATTGCGCTGACAGCAGCCACTGCGCCAGGCGCGGCGATGCTGGCATTGCTGGTTTGGATCACGCGTCGAACCGCTGCCGTCGCAAGCTGCGCGTTGACGGGGGCGGTGATCAACATCTGGCTAGCGCAATTCCGAGCGGTAGGCGTTGCGGATGCGGCGTTCGCCGCTGGCGCCGGCCAGCAGTTGTCCCAGACGCTGCAACCACGGTGTGGTGAGCGCGCGAACCTCGGCATCGTGCGCCAGGATCTCACTGAGAATGTGGATGCGCTGTTTCGCATCAGCGTTTTCGGCTGCGCTGGCTTGCTGATGCACCTGCAGGTCGGCGACGCGCCGTGCGCATTCCGCCTCGGCTCTCACAAGGGCGTCCCAGTCACCGCTGCGGGCGGCGCTGACCATCCTGCTGCTGGCCTGGGCGATCAAATGGTAGTAGTCGATGGTTTTCATGGATTGGGTCCGCAGTTCAGCGCAGAATTGTGAAGCCTTCGAATTGCAGGTCTGGCGCTCTTCGCGCAGCTTGCGTTTCCAGGTCAGGACGGGCGGCCGGCATGCACGCGCGAAGTCGGTTCAGGCGCCGCCGCGGGCGACGATTTCGTCCCACGCCGACTTCAGTTCAAGCAGCAGGCCGCGTATTTCATCGAGGATTGCAGCATCGTTGCGGGCGCTGCCTTGCAGCAGGCGGCGCGTCATGTAGTCATACAGGTCGGCCAGGTTGGCGGCAATTTCGCCGGCGCGCAAATCCAGCGGCGCGCGCAGGCCTTCGTCGATGATGCGGATGGCGCGCGTGATGCTACGGTTCTTGGCTTCAATTTCGCCGGCGCGCATTTCGGTGGCGGCGCGGCCGATCGTCTCGATCGCACCTTCATAGACCATGATTACCAGATCGATGGGGCGCGCGCCGGAGACGCCACTTTCGACCGCTACCTGGTGGTAGCTGGCGGCGGCATTACGATAGGCTGCGAACATGGAGTTCCCTCTTGACATGACGTTTGGATGCCTCAGTTAACGTCCGCGCGCCGGCGAAGTTAACCGGCAAGTGCCACACAAGACGGCAAGTTCGCGCATCATCAGGACCGGTTGGTGTTGTACTGAGCCAGTTGCTGGGTCAGAAAATTGCTGGTGGTATTCATGCTGCCCAGCATGGTGTCGAGCGCGCTGAATTGACGCCGGTAATTCGCCTCGAGCGTGGTCATGCGGGCATTGAAAGCGACCTGCTGCGCGTTGTTGCGCTTGATGCTGGCGTTGAGTCCCTCCGTACGCGTATTGATTGCCCCGCCGCTGTCGATTAAGGCGCCAACGGCTGCGCTGAGCAATGTGGCATAGCCGCGGCTGACGCTCACGCTGCCGAGCGCGCCGCTTGCCTGCGCCGCCACTTTCAGTCGCAGGCCGTCGGTGGAGGTCAGGTTTTGGCCGCCGCCGTTGGCGGCCAGGCCGTTGATGGTGCCGGCGACGTCGGTACCCGGGGTGGTCGCTGGCGCCGCTCCGAACAGGTTGGCGGCCCCTGAGCCGCCCGCGGCTGTCACTACCGATGCCGCGCCATAGGCTGCGGAAGTCAGGCTGAGCACGCCACCGCTCTGGCTTGCCACGGTGCTGATGCCCAGCGCTTTCAATCCGCTGTCGCCGTTGATCTTCGACTGGATTTCCGCCGCCAGCGCGTCAGCGCTGGCATACGTACCGGCGCCAAGCGTGATGCTCACAGCCTGGCCGTCGATGGTCAGGCTCAGGGCATCATTGACCCCGGCGCTGATACCGAGCCCGGCGGCGCCGTCTCCGGTGAGTTGGCCGCGGCTCGCAGCCTGGGTCAGATTCACGGCGTACGATCCTGCGGCCACGGTTGCCGAGGCGTTGATGAACTGCACCCGGGTATCGCTCGACTTGCCGGTGGTGGTGAAAAGCGCGGCGAGATCCGCGCTGTTGCTGTCGACCGCTTTCTGGAACCTGGCGCTGTCGAAAGCCAGCGCGCCGTCGCTTTGCAGGGTCAGACCGACCTGTGACAGGCGCGTCAGGCCGCCGCTGACGCCGCCTGCCACCGATGCCAGGATTCCACGCACCGACGCCTGCATGGCGCGCGCCGTGGCGTCACCCTGCAAGGCGCCGGCGCTACGGTTGCCGGCGTCGTAGAAGGTCAGTTGCCGTGCCGTGGTGTTGAAGCCGTTATAGGCTTTCACAAAGCCGTCTAGCGCGCTTTTCATCGCCTCAGCGTCTGCGGCCACCGTGACTGATACGGTGCTGCCGGTGTTGACCTTGGCGAGATTGAGCGTCAGGCCGTCGATTGCGTCACTCACGGTGTTGCTGGACTTGACCACGCGCACACCGTCGATATAGAGCAGGGCATCCTGGGCGGCCTGGTTCTGCGTCAGGTTCTTGCCGCTGCCTACAGCGACAACCGGGTCGTATGCCAGTTGCGACAGGCCGCTGGCATTGGTATTGGTAGCGTCGCCATCGACGGCTGTGATCTTCAGACTGTTGGCGACGCCGCCCTCGATCGCAGTGAGCGCCAGCCGAAAGCCGCTGCCGTCGTTGATGATGCTGGCGCGCACCTCGCCGGCGGCATTGTTGATGGCATCGCGTACGCCTGCCAGGGTGTTGTTGCTGGCATCGATGGTGATGTCCTGGGCGCCCTTGTTGGGGTTTGCGGTGAAGGTATTGGGCCCGCTTGCATAAGTGCCCATTTGAATCCGCAGTGAGCCTGTGCCGACCACGCTGTCGGCAGCGGCGAACGCAGCTGAACTCAGCTTCTGCGATTGCGCCAGTGCCTGCACCTCGATGCTGTAGGTACCTGCGGTGGCTCCCGCCGAGGCGCTCGCGCCCAACACGGTAGCGTCGGAGACGCGCGCGCTGGCGGCCCGGAACGTGGCTGGAAGGTCGAGCTTTTTCGCGGCATCTCCAAGCGTGGAGAGCGCGCTCTGCATCTTGCCATAGGCCGAGATCTTCGACTGAAACCCGGTCTGCGCGCGCAAAATCGCCGCCAGCGGGGCGCGCTCGGCCTGCATCAACTGCGAGACCAGCGTGTTGACGTCGATATTGGTGCCGGAGACAGCCGATACCATGATTGCTTGTATTCCTAGACCTTCAGGTGAACCATCAGACCCTTGAGCGAATCCAGCGCCTTGCTCATCGACAGCATCTCCTCGGAGGGCATTTGACGCAGTACTTGCTGCGTCTCGCTGTCGATTACGCGCACCACGATCTTGCCGCTGCTGTTGTCCTTCTCGAACTTCAGATTGGTGGTGACCGCCCGCAACGACCGGTTGGCAGCTTCGATGGCGGCGTCGATTTGCCGCACGCTAGGCTGCACGGCCGGTGCAGCATCGATCGGCAGTGCACTCGCCGGAGCAGAAGTCGGGGCCTGGCGTTCGGGTCTTGGGCCTGCGGCCGATGCGACGAACGCGCGCTCAGTGGAAAGTTCTATTTTCATGATTTCCTTCCTGACTCAAACTGACAGTCGAATGAACTTGTGCATCCAGAAGTGCATTCGACTGCCCGCTTTGAGGGCGGGACAGTGCGCGCTGCCCGGGAGGGGGACGGGCGGCACGCGCTGCGCGGGTGTTACCGCAGCAGGGTCAGAACCTGGTTAGGCAGTTGATTGGCCTGGGCCAACATCGCCGTGCCAGCTTGTTGCAGCACCTGGGCGCGTGACAGCGCCGCGGTTTCCGTTGCGTAGTCGGCATCCATGATGCGGCTGCGCGACGCGGCACTGTTCTCGGCCGCTACCTGCAACACACCGATCGCCGATTCAAAGCGGTTCTGTGCGGCACCGTAGGTGGCGCGCTCGGTGGTGATCAGGTCGATCGCGGTATCGAGCGCGGTGATCGACGCGGTCGCCAGCGACGCACTGGTGATGCTGCCGGTGCTCACTGCGGTCATCGACGCGTTGTTGTCCAGGCGCGTGGTGGTGATTGCGATGGTGTCGTTGCTGGTGGTGCCGGCGCCGACCTGGAAGGTCAGGGTGCCCGCATTGGCGCCCAGCATGTTGGTGCCGTTGAAGGTGGTGCCAGCCAGGGTACGGGTGATTTCCGAGCCGAGCTGGTCGTATTCGGCGTCGAGGTTGGTGCGGTCGGTGTTGCTGTTGGTGGCGTTGGCCGACTGCACCGCCAATTCACGCATGCGTTGCAGCATGTCGGACACCTTCGACAGCGCGCCCTCAGCGGTTTGCGCCAGTGAAACTGCATCGTTGGCGTTGCGGATTGCCACGTTCATGCCCTTGACCTGGGCGTTGAAACGTTCGGCGATCGCCAGGCCTGCCGAGTCGTCCTTGGCGCTGTTGACACGAAGGCCGGAAGACAAGCGCTGGACAGCCTGGCTCTGCGCCATTTGCGAGCTGGAAAGATTGCGCGACGTGTTGAGCGCGGTAAGGTTGGTATTGATGCCTGCCATGATGATTCTCCTGTAGCGGAAGTGGGGTTGCCCAAAGTTTCGTGCCAAGCAGACCTAAATGGGTCGGAACTGCAGTTCATCTGGACCATCAAGGCTCTGTGACCCCTTAGGTCTGCAACTTCGGTTGTGAACCGGTGAAGATTCGGCCGCCGTTGAATCGCATATCGACCCGTTCGCAGTAAAACTTTAGAGTTTCCGAAATTCCAGCTGCTTTGCGCCCGGCTTGATGTCTGCACTTGGGGTGGCTGCCGAAGTGCTGTCCGGCAAACGCACCAAGCCCTATAACGGCAGCCCGGCTACGAGGTTTAATCGAGTTCACCACGCCTTTGACCGGCGCTGCGGCGGGCAACTCGCACTGCCACTACATGCTCTAACGCTGCAGCAGCGACAAGACACTGTTGGGCAGCTGGTTGGCCTGCGCCAGCATCGCCGTGCCGGCTTGCTGCAGAATCTGCGCGCGCGACAGTGCGGCGGTTTCTGCAGCGTAGTCGGCATCCATGATGCGGCTGCGCGCAGCGGCATTGTTCTCGGCGGATACCTGCAGGACGTTGATCGCGGATTCGAAACGGTTCTGCGCCGCACCGTAGGTGGCACGCTCGGTGGTGATC
>JBBQQV010000206.1:0-5803 GCA_038215505.1 Lysobacterales bacterium | reverse complement strand
GTTTCGCCCTGTTTGTCGATATACAGACGCACGGCCTTGGTCGAGGCCACTGTCTGGCTTTGGGCACCGGGACGGTTGATTTCGATCTTCATGTCTTTCACAAAGGTCGTCGAGACCATGAAAAAGATCAGCAAGATGAAGGTCATGTCGATCATCGAAGTGAGATCGACGGTCTGATCGGAATTGTCGCGGATACGGCGGCGCAGCATGGCTTACTCCTTGGCGTCCGCGATGTTGGCGCTGGGCGCGGTCAGCAGATCTTTGATTTGCGCGAGGTCGTGCTCGATCTGTGATTGGCGCCGATCCAGCAACGATTTGATGATGACGCCGGGCACGGCGATGACCAGGCCCATTTGGGTGGTGAACAGAGCGGTGGCGATGCCGCCAGCAATGCCACCGGTCTGCGAGAACAGAGTCATGTCGCCGAGCGACTCGAAGGTTTCGATCATTCCCGAGACCGTGCCCAGCAAGCCGAGCAAGGGCGCGATGGCAACCATCGAGGTGACTAGGCTGCGGTAGCCGCGAATGCCGCTCTCAAAGTCGCCAAAAGCTTCGTCGAGCAAGCGGCGCAGATTGATCGGCTTGGCCGCGCGGATAGCGAGTCCGCGGACGATGGCATCGTCAACGATGCCATTGGGTGGCTTCGCGCGGCCTTGCTCAAACTTGCGTAACAGGACGCGTACATTTTTTTTGCTGCCGCGCCCCAGCACTACCCAGCGCGCGCCAATTGCGTACCACAGCACCAAGGTCACCAGAACCAACGGAAACATGACGTAACCACCGGCATCGATATAGCCGGTGACTGCGTCAAGGATGTTGCTGCTGTCGGCGGTGAGTGCCATGGCGTGCTTGGCGTCTGTCCGGCGGCGATCAGATCGCCGCGCGCGGCGCGACGTTGCCGGTGTACAGATTGATCGCGCGCAGCGCGGCCTTCTCCATATCGTCCTTGATGCTTTCAGCCCAACCGTTCAACAGGTTGCCAAACAGCAAGCACGGGATGGCGACGATCAAGCCAATTTCGGTGGTGACCAGGGCCACCGCGATACCGCCGGACAGCAACTTGGGGTCGGAGGTACCAAACTCGGTGATGACGTCAAAGGTCTGGATCATGCCAGTGACCGTGCCGAGCAAGCCGAGCAAGGGGGCGACCGCGGCGATCATGATGATGACGCTGCCAAAGCGGCTGAGGTGGGTCGACTCGTGCAGGATCGACTCGGAGACAATGTCTTCCAAATGCTCGCGCTCGCTGCGGTCGAGCTGATTGTCGCCCAGCGCCTGTTGAATCGCGCGCAAGGCCGAGGTCACCACGCGAGCGGCCGAGCCTTTGAAGCGCTTGGCAGCGGCAATGGCGTCGTCGATACGGTTGGCCTGCATGGCGGGGCCGACGGCATCGAGAATTTGTTTGATGCTGGCCCCGGCGCGCTGCAGAAAGATCCAGCGCAATACCACCAGCACCATCGCAAACGCGCCCAATAACAAGGTGATATAGCCGATCGTGCCGCCTTTTTGGACTTCGGCCCAGACCGTTTTCGGCACCGGCTCGGCGATCGCCAGATTGGGGTTTTCAAACACAAAGGCTTTCAACACGGCCGGCGTCTTGCCCGTGTCGAGCGCTTGCGCGCTATCTTCGCTGGGCACCGACCACAAGCGAAACGCACCACCGCCGACCGGGGCCAAGGCACCGCTGCCGCCAGGGCTGACACCAAACGCAGCGATGTTGCCGAAGCGAATCACTGTCCCCGTGACTTCAGTGCCATCGGCTAGAAAAAAGCTGCCAGCGTCGCGCTGCACGGTCGCAAAGCGAGCCAGCACTTCGACAGCTGAGCTGAACAGCGTCTGCACTTTGGCGGCGTCTTCAAGGGCGGCAAACTCGTCGCTGGCCGCACTCTTGTCACCGAACGATTCCAAGGTCGAGCGCGCCTGCTCGAAGGTGGCACCGAGCAGGTCGCTATTGTCGGCATTGGCCAAGGCCAATTGATCGGCGCGCTGCACGGCGGCGGTCGCCGACTCGGCTTCCGACTGCATCGATAGGGCACGACCTTCGAGCGCTGCGACTTCGCCTTCCAGGCGCACACGGTCACTTTGCAGACGTGACTTGACCTCAGCCAAGCGCGCTTGCAGCTCGCGTTTCTGCGCTTCGAGGAATGCAAACTCCTTGCGGTAGGCATCGTCCAGATTGACGACCGGCGCGGCGGCGGCGCTGGGTGCTGGGACGGCAGGCGCTGCGGGGGTTGCTGCCGCAGTAGTCGGCTTGGGCGAAGCTGGCGGCGTCTGCGCATTGACCGAAGCTGTCAGCAACAAGCCGGCCGCCAACACGGCACCAATGACAGTGTTCATTGCGCGCCTCCGGCGACCAACGGCAATTCGAAATAACCGCTGCGAATCTGTTTACCCAAGGCATCGAACACGGCGGCGATGCGCAGCTTGGTGTCCTTGTCGGCGGCTGCAACGAAGCTCCAGCCATTGGCAGTGCGCTGCGCTTGGCCCAGCCGGCCATCCTGAGTACGGAAGTACAAGGCCATGCTGCCGAGCTTGGCAACGTCAGCCAGCACCCGCTCGTTGCCGAGTGCGATGGTCTGCGGATGCATGCTGTTTTCGCGGGTCAGCCGGAACTCGTCTTCAAAAAACGCCCACAGGCGATTGACTCCGCGGGAGGCGCTCAGCGTGCCGTTTTGCAGTTGGGTGCGAAATCCTTCGAGCTCAGTCAGCCTCTCTTCGACTTTGAACGGCAAGCCAGTGCTGACTTGTGCAGATAGCGCGGCGATGGCATCCAGCAGCAGCGGCGTCAGGCTATCGCCGCTCGCGCCCGCTTCCACAGCTCGCCCTTCGGCCTCGGCCAATTTGGATTGCGCCTCGCGCACCAGCAGACCCTGACGGTCTACGCTTGCGGCCAACTCGGCGCGCTGCGCATTGAGACCCGCCAGCACACTGCGCTGCTCTTCTCTGAGCAAGCCGAGATCGCTATTAAGCTGTTCGACTTCGCCACGCAGGGCGATCAGACGCTCGGTCAGCGGATCGTTGGCGGCGTGTAGCGGCGCGATACCGGCCAGCAGCGCCAAGCAAAGGCCGACGCAAGCCGTGCGCATGGAGCGCGGCGAAGAACTGGACATCGATACGCTCCGGAAGTCATCGGCCGCCGCATTCGGCAACCGGGAAAAGTCTTGGAGAAGCGTATGACTGTTGGATTGCGGTTTTATGACACGGGCTGAGTGCGTTGTGAAAGTCTGTGCTGTGGAACCGCCGACTTCACAAGGTCCGGCGTGCCCATTCAGGCACGCCGGATATCGCCCTTGAAGCGGAACTGCTTACGGCAGGAGCACGCTATCAATCACGTGAATCACGCCGTTGCTCGCCGCAATATCAGTCGCGGTAACCGTTGCGTTGTTCACCATGACGCCCTTGCTGGTATCAATGGTCACGGCCTTGCCGTTGACGGTGTTCGCCGTTTTCAGCTTCAGCACATCGGCCGCCAGCACCTTGCCCGAGACCACGTGGTAGGTGAGCACGGCGACGAGCTGGTCTTTATTTTCCGGCTTCAGCAGGTTCTCGACCGTGCCGGCAGGCAGCTTGGCGAAGGCGGCATTGGTCGGCGCAAACACGGTGAACGGGCCAGCACTGGAAAGGGTCTCAACCAGATCGGCCGCTTTGATCGCGGTTACCAGCGTCGAGAAATCGGGATTGCCGGCAGCGACGTCGACAATGGTTTGAGCGCGAGCTGCCACTGGCAGGGCAAGCAAAACGGACGCGGCAAGTGATAAAAGTAGCTTGGTCATGGGAAAACTCCGTTGGGGGGTGAGCGTCGCAAATGAGGACGACGGGGCGGAGTTTGCGGAGCACGCAGTGCATGCAAAGTGCAGCGCGGGTGAAGTGCATCTTCATTGGGGTGAGCTTTGGGTAAAGGCCTTTTGACGTAGTCGTCACGCCGGTCGTTTGCGCCGCTTTGGATCCTTACTTCAGGTTGATTACAGCATGTCAACTCGATGCGTCCCTCGCAAAGGGTTGCCGACTGCGCCCGGTCGGCAATCGCGCCTCGCTTATCGAAGGCGGGCCGAAGGTGATGGGGAGCCGATGTCTCAGCCATCTCCGCCGGGTGTAAAGCAAGCGCCCGCAAGCGGCTGCTGGATAGACCGTGGATCAGTGCGCTGACGCGTTCCCACGTCAGCGTCAACGACCAAGAGCCCAAAAACGCGCGCACAATCACCGCAGTCCAGCCTGCACGCTAAACTAGGCGGCTATTGACTTCGGATGCAGCCGTGAAAGACCACCTCCGCGAACTCGTACTGCAGGCGCTGCTGGATCTGCGCCGGGCGGGCCGTTTGGATTTGGCTGAGGAGCCTGACTTCCAGATCGAGCGCACTCGCTCGCGCGAGCACGGTGATTACGCGAGCAATGTCGCCCTGCTGTTGGCCAAGGCCACCGGACGCAAACCGCGCGACTTGGCTGAAGCCATCGTGGCGACCATTCCGCGCTCGCAGCACATCGCCAAGATCGAACTGGCGGGGCCTGGTTTCATCAATTTCAGCCTCAACCAGAGCTGCCGGCTGGGCACCCTGCGGCGCGTCGCCGAGCAAGGCGAGCGTTACGGTGGGCAAGCCGAAGGCTCGCGCGAGTCGGTGACGGTGGAGTTTGTATCGGCCAATCCGAACGGTCCGCTGCACGTCGGCCACGGTCGCGGTGCCGCTTATGGTGCATCGGTGGCCGCCTTGTTGGAGGCGATTGGGCACACCGTGCAGCGCGAGTACTACGTGAATGACGCCGGTCGGCAGATGGACATTCTGGCGGTCAGTGTCTGGTTGCGTTACCAGGAATTGGGCGGGCTGGCGGTGCGTTTTCCTGACAACGGCTACAAAGGCGAGTACGTGGTCGAAATCGCCCGCGCGCTGCGCGCCAAGGTTGGTGACCGGATGCGCCACGGTGCGTTTGAGATCAGTGGCGATTTGCCAGCGGACTTGAGCGAAGGTGGTGACAAAGAACTGCACGTCGATGCCTTGATCGTGCGCGCCAAGCAGCTGCTGGGCGAGGCCGACTTCCGGGTGTTGTTCGATGCCGGATTGAACTGGTGCCTGGCCGATATTCGCGACGATCTGGCCGGCTTTGGCGTGCATCACGACACCTTCTTTTCCGAGCGCTCGCTGCTGACCGATGGCTATGTGCAACGCGCCATCGCGCGGCTGCGTGAGCACGGCCACTTGTTTGAAAGTGAAGGCGCGACCTGGTTTCGCGCCACCGCGTTTGGCGACGACAAGGATCGCGTCGTCGTGCGCGAAAACGGCGCGACGACCTACTTTGCATCCGACCTTGGTTATTTGTTGTCGAAATTCGAGCGTGGCTATGAGCGGGCGATCTACATCCTCGGTGCCGATCACCACGGCTACATCGCGCGCTTGAAAGCCGCCGCAAAGGGCTTGGGCCTGAACCCGGACAAGATCGAGATCCAGCTGGTCCAGTTCGCCATCCTGTTCCGGGGTGCTGAGCGGGTGCAGATGTCGACCCGCGCCGGCAGCTTTGTGACGCTGCGCGAGCTGCGCGAGGAAGTCAGCGCTGACGCCGCACGCTATTTCTATGTGATGCGCAGCAACGATCAGCATCTGGATTTCGATCTGGATCTGGCCAAGAAGCACAGCAACGACAACCCGGTTTACTACTTGCAGTACGCGCACGCGCGGATTTGTGCCTTGCAGCGGCAGATGACCGAGAAGCACTGGTCGTATAACCGCACCTCGGCGGACGCGGCGCGAGCGCAGTTGGTCGAAGATGGTGAAATCAACTTGCTCAACGAACTGATGCGTTTTCCCGATGTGGT
>JBBQQV010000205.1:0-5845 GCA_038215505.1 Lysobacterales bacterium | reverse complement strand
TCAAGCGCTGTCCAAGTACACCATAGATCTGACTGCATTGGCCGAGACAGGCAAACTCGATCCTGTCATCGGTCGCGATTAGGAGATCGGCCGCACGTTCCAGGTGCTGCTGCGCCGCACAAAAAACAACCCCGTGCTGATTGGTGAGCCCGGCGTCGGCAAGACCGCGATTGCCGAGGGTCTCGCCCAGCGCATCGTCAACGGCGAAGTGCCAGAAGGCATGAAGCACAAGCGCGTGCTATCGCTGGACATGGGCGCGCTGATCGCCGGCGCCAAGTTCCGCGGCGAGTTTGAAGAGCGCTTGAAAGGCGTGCTGACTGACTTGGGCAAACAGGAAGGCCAGGTCATTCTCTTCATCGACGAGCTGCACACCATGGTCGGAGCCGGCAAAGCCGAGGGTTCGATGGACGCCGGCAACATGCTCAAGCCGGCGTTGGCGCGTGGCGAATTGCACTGCATCGGTGCCACCACGCTGGACGAATACCGCAAGTACGTAGAGAAGGATGCCGCGCTTGAACGCCGCTTCCAGAAAGTGTTTGTCGGCGAGCCATCGGTCGAAGACACGATTGCTATTTTGCGCGGCTTGAAAGAGCGCTACGCCGTTCATCATGGCGTTGAGATCACCGATCCGGCCATCGTCGCTGCCGCGACGCTTTCGCATCGCTACATCGCCGACCGTCAACTGCCCGACAAAGCCATCGACTTGATGGACGAAGCGGCTTCACGCATCCGCATGGAAATCGATTCCAAGCCAGAAGTGATGGATCGCAAGGAGCGTCGCTTGATCCAGCTGAAAATTCAGCGCGAGGCGCTCAAGAAGGAAAAGGACTCCGAATCGAAACAACGCTTGGCTGACCTCGAGTCCGAGATCGCCACGCTGGAGCGCGACTACAACGATCTGGAAGAAATCTGGAAGGCCGAAAAGGCAGCGGTGTCGGCCACTGCCAAGATCAAGGAACAAATCGAGCAACTGAAAACCGAACTGGAATCGGCCCACCGTCGGCAGGATTTGCAGCGCGCATCGGAAATCCAATACGGGCAGCTGCCGCAACTGGAGAAGCAGCTGCTGTCGGCACAAGAGGCCGAGCAGAAGGGCTTCAAGCTGCTGCAACAGCGAGTTACAGCGGAGGAAATTGCAGGCGTTGTGGCGCGTTGGACGGGCATTCCGGTCAGCAAGATGCTGGAGGGTGAGCGCGAGAAACTGCTGAAGATGGAGACCGCGCTGCATGCCCGCGTGATCGGTCAACACGAGGCAGTGCGCGCGGTTTCTGACGCTATCCGGCGTTCGCGCGCTGGGCTGTCTGATCCCAACCGACCCAACGGCAGCTTTCTGTTTTTGGGCCCCACCGGCGTCGGCAAGACCGAGCTATGCAAAGCCTTGGCCGAGTTTTTGTTTGATTCCGGCGACGCCATGGTCCGCATCGACATGAGCGAGTTCATGGAGAAACACTCCGTCGCGCGTCTGATCGGCGCCCCGCCCGGCTATGTCGGCTATGAGGAAGGTGGCTATCTCACTGAAGCCGTTCGTCGCCGGCCCTATTCAGTGCTGCTGCTCGATGAAGTCGAAAAAGCGCATAGCGACGTCTTCAACATTCTGCTGCAAGTGCTAGACGACGGTCGCCTGACCGATGGTCAGGGCCGCACCGTGGATTTTCGCAACACCGTGATCGTGATGACTTCGAATCTGGGCTCCACGCAGATCCAAGAGTTCAGCGATGACAGCGCCGAGAGCTACACCAAGATGAAGGCGGCGGTGATGGGCGTGGTGCAAGCGCACTTTCGTCCCGAGTTCATCAATCGACTCGATGAGCTGGTGGTCTTCCATCCGCTGGCGAAGTCTGAAATTCGTGAAATCGCCCGCATCCAGATTTCCTATCTGGGCAAGCGCTTGCATGAACGTCAACTGCAGTTGCAAGTCAGCGATAGCGCCCTCGACTGGCTGGCTGATCTGGGCTTCGATCCGGTCTATGGCGCGCGTCCACTAAAGCGCGCGATCCAGCAGAACCTGGAGAATCCACTTGCCACGCGCATTCTGTCTGGCGAGTACAGCGCAGGCGATGTGGTGACCGTGGATATCGCAGGCAATGGGTTGCTGTTTGGGAAGGGATGAGGCGACGCCGAGTCCCGATTCGGACCCATACGCCCCGGAATGGTGCATTGCGTCGTGACAGTTGCCGATTCCAGACGCTAGCGTACGGGCGGGGAAATGAAGGGCTCGGTGACGGGCCCTTCGGCTGTCTGGAGGTACGACCATCGCCGGCGGACGCAGTGTCTGCCGGTTCGCATCCATCCTGGGGAGGGAAACATGGATATCCGCTCAACCGGCGGCCGCGTGCGGCTGCTTGTCGTTGCTGTTGCGCTTGTGACCAGTTCATCGGCCATGGGCAGTACGCTTAATCAAAACGTGTCCTGGACCGTTGACCGCGCCGGCACCACGGCGAAGTACCGCATCGTTGCCTATGGCGATTCAATTTATGCCGGCTACAACGGTTCGACCAGCAATGCCGCGAAGTATTCGGCACCTACTGTCGATGCCGAGTATTTGTCGGCGACCTGGAACGCCGATATCGAGAGCATCCGGCGGGCCAAGTCCGGCGCGATTGCTTCCGACGTGTATCAGAACAAGATCGTCAATGAGCGCTCTTACATGCAGGCCAGTTCGACTCGGGTGGTGACATTTGAGATGTGCGGCAATGACGGCCTGCAGGCGCGCTCGGCGTTCAAGGGGCAAACCGGCACCTGCAACTACGGTGGCCTCGATACGGCGGTGAACAACTGCAAGACCAACGTTGCACTGGCGATGGACTACATCAACGCCAATGCCCATCCGAACACCCGGCTGAAGGTGATCGCTACCCTGCACTACCCCGGCTATAACGCCGACAACGTACAAAGCAGCTGCCGCGATTCCGCCACTGGCGTAACCGTCAACTTGCGGGACCGCTTTCTGCCGGCGCTGGCGAAGATGAATTTCTGGATGTGCGATTACGCGCGGGTCAAAGGCTTCCGCTGCGCCGACAGTTTCGGCGAGTACATGGGGGCCGATTACGACAGCAACGCGGACGGCAAGATCGACTCGGAAGGGTTGAAGTACATCGCTGGCGAGAGCGAGAGCAGCTACGTCACCCGCATCACGACGACCCTGCGCTCAACCATCCGCGATGCCAACCTCAAGCAGGTCAGCGCCAGCAGCAGCTTCGATTACATCCAGTCCGATGATGTCCACCCGACCTTTACCGGCGGCACGGTGTCGGCGGGTCTGTGGGGCGGCAGCACGGGCACCGGCGCACCGCGTTACACCAGCTTTGCCAATGGCAAGAGTCCGATCTGGAGCAACTTTGGCCACGAGCGGATGGGCTGGTCGCTGTCGGTGTTTAGTCCACCGAGTCCGTAGGCAACACGCGCAGCGGACGCCAATCGTGTCTTTGCAGGACAAAAGACAGGTCGCACCGGCTGCGACCGATGCGACCGATGCGGATGGCATCGTCATCCATCGCCGGGATGCTCTCGGCGGTGGCTGGCGTCGCACCTTGACCAGCCTTGCGGTGTTGCTGGCGATCGCCGTGACTGTTGCGTGGATGCTGCGCGCGCCGGGCGATCCAACCGCTGATCCTGCCGCCACACATCCTGCCGCCACAAAGCTGGTGCAGAATGCGCCACCTGTCACAGCCGAAATAACACCCAACAAACCCGCAGCGACGCAATTGCAAGCGGCAATCCCGCCTCGCGTGGAGGCCATCGCTCCTGTTGGATCGGCACCAGCGGACGAGGCGGTCGCCGGCATTGATCCCGATGACCTCGCCAACTACATCTCACCCGACGAGCCTGAGCCAACCATGCGCGAAGTGATCACGGCGCTGAATGAGGCGGGCATTCACAGCGGGCTTGGCGCTTTCAATCCACCCGGCACCAGCCCGCCGCTGCCCGGCATCGCCGTGCCGGATGACTTCGCGCTGCCGGAGGGCTTTGTCCGCCATCATCAAGTCAGCGATGCCGGAGAGCCGATCGAGCCGATCCTGATGTTCTCGCCCGACTTCGATTTTTATGACGATGCGGGCCGACTGATCGCGCTGCCGGAGAATAGGGTGGTGCCGCCAGAACTGGCACCGCCGGGCCTGCCGATCCGGCAGGTAGTGATTCCACCACCACCGTAGCAAGCGACCGATCCTCCATGGGCGACGCGCCGCCGCAGACGCCCCAGCGAAAGCCGGGGACCCGAACATGCTTGCGACGACGCTTCGGTCACTGCAAAGCGCAGTCCGCAGTGCGCGCAAGCGACGCGCCGAAGTGGTGATGACGCAGACCGCCGCACCAGCACGCGCGAGTCACTGGGACATTCGCTGGGCAATTCACTTGCTTGCCATCCTCGCCAGCGGGCTCTTGCTCGGTGCCTATGCCAGTGGCGGCAACGCGCACCTGCTTGGCTTCATTGCGCTGGTGCCGTGGCTGCTCAGCTTGCAGGGGACACGCTCGCTGCTTGTTTGTTTCGCCAGTGGCTGGGCAATGGCAGTCGTTTTCGCGATCACCGCTTTCAGTTGGTTCGCTGCGGCGTTCGGCGCCTATGTGGGAGTGAGTGAAAGCCTCGCGATTCTGACTCTCGCTGCACTCGCGCCGCTGCTACAACCGCAACTGCTCGCGTTTGTACTGGTCCGCCATTGGGTCGGCAAGCAGCACGGCCCTGCCATCCGCGCGGTCGCTGGCGCGGCGGCGTGGGTCGGTTGTGAGTGGCTGTGGCCAAAGCTGTTGGGCGACACGCTAGGTCACGGCCTGTATCCATCGACGACGCTGCGTCAGGCCGCCGATCTGGGTGGCGCGGCCGGCTTGAGTCTGGCCCTGATTCTTTGCAATGAGGCAGTCGCGCTTGCGATCCTGCGCCTGCGCCTGCGACTTGGGCGACGCGCGCTGGTGATGCCGCTGTCCGCATTCGCCGCAATCCTCCTGCTGATGTTCGGCTACGGCAGTTGGCGCCTCGCCGATGTGCAGGCCGCGCAGGCGCAAGCCGCCACATCGATTCGGATCGGCCTAGTGCAGGCCAACATCAGCGGCTACGAACAATTACGTCAGGAAATCGGCACGCACGGCGTCGTTCGCCAAGTGCTCGACACTCACTTTGCAATGTCGACTCACGCCATTCGCGAACAAGGCGCGGAGGCCCTGCTGTGGTCGGAGACTGTTTATCCGACCACGTTCGGCCAGCCGAAAAGCACCGACGGCGCGAGCTTTGATCGAGAGATTCTTGATTTTGTTGAAGCCAGCGACGTGCCACTAATATTCGGCACCTATGACCGTGACGAGGACGGCGAATACAACTCGGCAGCCCTCGTCGATCCGGTGCGCGGCGTGCTCGGCCACTATCGCAAGACCCACCTGTTTCCGTTCACCGAATACTTGCCGCGCTGGCTGGAGGGACCTCTGAGTCGCCGCCTGCTGCCTTGGGCGGGCAATTGGCAGGCCGGCAACGGCGCTCGTGTGCTGCCAGTGCGCACCGCCGACGGTCGCGAAGTCGATGTGCTGCCGCTGATCTGCTTAGACGACGTACGCAGCCAACTGGCGATTGATGGCGCGCGACTCGGTGCGCAGGCCATCGTGGGGCTTTCCAATGATTCCTGGTTCACCGGTCATCCCGACGGTGCGCGTCTGCACCTTGCAGTCGCCGCATTCCGCAGCATAGAGACGCGCCTGCCGCAGCTGCGGGTGACCACCAATGGCTTCAGCGCGATCATCGACGAGACGGGCGATATCCTGGCCAGCACAGCGATGTCTCAGCAGGCGGTGCTGGTCGGCGAGATTCCGCTGCGGCCCGCCATGGCCTCGCCCTTGGTGGTCAGCGGTGACTGGGTCGGCC
>JBBQQV010000204.1:0-5897 GCA_038215505.1 Lysobacterales bacterium | reverse complement strand
CACTCCACACTGCGTGTTGAAACCGACAGCAACTATGGGTTTCATTTGTCGCTGTGGGATCGGCTGTTTGCGAGTTATCGGGTAGCACCGATGCGGCCCGAGGTGGATATGCCGATCGGGTTGGAGGAGTTTCGCGATAGGGGTGGGCAGGGCTTGTGGGCGTTGTTGCGGCAACCGCTGCGCGCGACACGATCCGAAGGGCGTGATCGACAGGGGTAGCGTTTCTTTTCAGGTCGCAATGCAGCCGGTGAGCCTTGATCGTGGCGAAAGCTGGAATTCGGGATTGTCTTCAAACAGCCGCGCAGTCCAAGCTGACGTCCTCTGGTGATGAAGCGAAAAGTCAAGGCGCATGAGTCACTTGGGTGCGCCCATCGAGCGCAGCCGTCAGCCTCGGTAAAGCTAGTTGGCGGGCAGGTGAACGAACGATTTGCGCGGGTGCGCGGGGGCGCTGGCGTGGCCCGATACTGCGCCCGCCGGTCACGCCGGCAAGCAAGCCACGCACCCCAGCAAGGTAGTGCAGGGGTGTTGTCGCCTTTGACCCACCACAAGGATCGCCTCATGCTGAAACACCTCTTGCTTGGCGCTGTCAGCAGCGCCTTGATGTTCGGTGCCCTCGCGGCAAATGCTCAAGATCGCCCGTTTTATCTGCACGGCACGCTCGGCCAAGCCACGATCAATGAATCCCGCTTCGTTGACGACGATAACGACACCGCGCTCGGGCTGCGGTTTGGCTGGCGCTTCTTGCCGTGGTTGGCGGTGGAGGCGGGTTACGGTCAGCTGGGCGACTTCCAAACGAACTGCGGAGGCGAAATCTGCCCGGCAGTGGTGTTCCCCGAGTACCAGTACGAAAGCATCGAGCTCGGCTTGAACGCGCGCGTGCCGTTTGGCGACAGCCGAGCGTTCGGCATTGCCCGTGCCGGTGTGCATCAGCTTGACGTTGGCTTTGCTGGCTCGGAAACCGAGCCTTACTTTGGCGTCGGTGTGGGCTACGCCTTCAACGACCGCTTCAGCGTGAGCCTGGATCTGGATCGCTACACCACATCCGACTCACGGTTCGATGTAGATCGATTGGGTGTAGGACTGGAAGTGGCTTTCTGAGTGGTTCACCCGCTGCGAACGCCGCGCCACGCCTCACTTCAATTCACTGGCGCGGCGTTCGCGTGTTGGCAGGCGCGGAGCGCGGCGCGCTGCTGCGCCAAGGATTGATGTCGATGCCGCCGCGGCGGGTGTAGCGCGCGTACACGAACAGCGACTGTGGCGCGCAGCGCTGACTGAGATCGATAAAGATCCGTTCAACACAATGCTCGTGAAAGTCGGCGTGCTCGCGAAATCCGGCGAGATAACGCAGCAGACTGCCACGGTCGATGCGCTGGCCGCAGTACTTGATCTGCAGACTGGCCCAATCCGGTTGACCGGTGACCGGGCAGTTCGACTTAAGCGCTTCGCTGGTGAGTGTTTCGTCGGCAAGACGCTGCGCATCCACGCGCAGTACTTGCGCGTCGGGTGGGCCGTAGTGATCGATGTCGACATCGGCGGCGTCGATGCTCTCACCCTGCATGACGTCGATGGCAGTCGCCGTGGCGCCGGGCTGTGCTGTCAGATCCACGCTGACCGCTGCGCCAGCCACCGCGCTGAGATCGAGGCGCAACTGTGCTTGCAGCGCGGCGCAGTCGCCCACGCGCTCCTGCATGAAGCCATTCAAATACAGCTTGAGCGACTTCGATTCGATCAGATTGGGGGAGTCTGCCGGCACATCAAGACGCAGCAGTGCCACACGCGGTCGACCGCGCGAATCGAGCCAGGAAAACTCATAGGCATTCCAGATGTCGCCGCCGAAAAAAACCGGAGCATCGCCCATGCCCATGCCGATGCCCAGCCCTGCGCGTTGGTTGGCACGCGGAATCGGAAAAAGTCGGCCCGCGTCGAACTGGCCGGAATATAGCGTCGGTTTGCCTAGGCCGGAATCGTGAACAGTGTGCATTGACTTAGTTTAGGTGAGTCGCGGCTTGTCGTAAGCTTCGCGGCGGGCCAGGTGATTCCATGCTTGGGACCACGAAGCCGTCTGCCAAACAGCAAGAACGGCGGTAACATTCCCCGACGACCATCAAGGATCAAACCATGCGCAAACACTATCTGCTCGGAACCACCCTAGGCGCGTTGTTGTTGTGCGCGGCTACCGCCCAAGCACAAGACACCAGCTTTTATCTGCACGGAAGTCTCGGCCAAGGAAAGATCGAAACCGAGCAGTTTGTGTCCTACGAGGATGACAGCGACACCACCTTGGCGGTGGCGTTTGGCTGGCGTTTGCGGCCCTGGTTGGCGGTCGAATTTGGCTACAACGACTTCGGCAACTACCAGTCGCGTTGCCCCGCAGCCGTGTGCCCACCCCTGCTGGTTTTTCGCGATCTTGACTACACCAGCTTCGAGCTTGGCCTGAACTTCCGCGTGCCCTTCGGTGACAGCGGTTTCTTCGGCGTGGCGCGTGCCGGCGTGCACAACTGGGATGTGGGTTTTGGCGGATCCAATACCGATCCTCGCTATGGCCTGGGTGCTGGTTACGTAATCAATGACCGCTTCGACGTCAGCCTGGACTTCGACCAGTTCCAGACCGATAACGCCATTCGCGATCTGGATCGCGTGAGCGTGGGCGTCGACTTCAAGTTCTGATTGCAAGGTCGAGAAAGGTGTGAAGCGGCGCGTTTGCAAATATGAGGATTGCGCGTCGACCGCCCACCAAACAGCGCGCCAAGCATTGGCGCGCCTACTGTTGGTAGGATCGCCGCATGCCGCTTCGCACCTTTCCAATTGCTTGGCTCGCGACGGGTTTAGTGAGCTTGATTTGCGCCTGCGCGGCCCGACCGCTGCTGGCGCAATCGCCAGCGAGCTTTGCTACACGCCAAGCCGCCGTAGACAGCGGGCAAGCCAAGCGCCTTGATGGCATCCATGTGGTCGCTCGTCGTCCGCGTGATCGCGCGCTTGAGGCAACCTCGCAGTTAACCGATGAGCGCATTTCCCGCGTCGCGGCCAGTCATGCCAGCGAAGCCCTGAACCGGCTGCCGGGGGTGTGGATCAGCCGCGGCAGTGGCCAAGAGCAGCTGACGGCGATTCGTTCGCCGGTGCTGACCGGGACCGGTGCATGCGGCGCGTTTCTCATGCTCGAGGATGGTGTACCGATTCGCCCCGCGGCTTTTTGCAACGTCAACCAGATGGCCGAGCTGCCGACGGAGTTGGCAGGCAGCATTGAAGTGCTGCGTGGACCAGGCACGGCCGTGCATGGCTCGAACGCTTTGCATGGCGTGATCGATGTGCGGCCGCGCCCCATCAGCGATGAATTGCGTGCGCTCAAGGTGGAAACCGGTGCGCAGGATTTCGCTCGGATCATGGCCAGCGCCGCCGATGGCAGGCGTTGGCGGGTCGACGGTGTCGCTACCCGCGCGAACAGTTTTCGGGTTGACGAAGGCTACCGACAGCACAAGCTGGTGGCGCAGTGGCAGGATCAGCAATCCTCGGGTGAGCCACGCCTGCTGATGTCGGCCAGCCGATTGGATCAAGACACCGCTGGCTTTGTCACCGGGTTAAACGCTTACCGTGACGCCCGACGGGACGCCAATGCCAACCCGGAAGCGTTTCGTCGCGGCCATGCGCTGCGCCTGCAAGGCCGTTGGCAATGGTGGCTCAATGACAACGCGAGTATCTCCTTCGTCGCCTATGCGCGCGCCGATGCGATGCGCTTCTTGCAGCATTTCAATCTGGGCCAACCGCTGGAAGAAAACCGCAGCAAAAGCGCGGGTGCCCAACTGCTGTGGCAGCGCGAAGACGGCTGGCAGCCGCAAGCGGGTGTCGACATTGAATTCGCCAGTGGCGATCTTTTGGAAATCCAGACCCAACCGCTGAGTACCGGAACTGCCGCTCAACAGGCTATTCGCCCAGCGGGACGCCACTACGACTATCGCGTCGACACCGCCAATGTCGCTGCATTTGCGCAGTGGAATGTGTGGCTGTCGCCGCGTTGGCAGCTGCAGACCGGGTTGCGCGGCGAAGCGCATCGATTCGCCTATGCGAACCGCATAAGCAACGGCAATCTGCGCGACGACGGCAGCGCCTGTGGCTTTGGCGGCTGTCTGTTTAATCGACCGGCGGACCGCCACGATCAGTTTGCTGACGCGAGCGGCAGCGTCGGTCTGCAATGGGATTGGGATGACCGACAGAGTTTGGTGGCAAGGTTGGCCCGCGCATTCCGCGTGCCGCAAGCTGGCGAGCTGTATCGTCTGCAGCGCGGACAGTCCGTTGCTGATTTGCAGGCGGAAACGCTGTACGGCCTTGAGCTGGGTTGGCGCGCAAAGGCACAACGGTGGTCGGCGACGCTGGATGCCTATGACTATCGCAAACAGCACGTGATCCTTCGCGATGCGCTGGGCTTCACGATCAACGATGGCCGCACGCGCCATCGCGGCATCGAGTCCAGCTTGCAGTTCCAGTGGCACCCGAACTGGTCGCTCGCCGCCGACATCGCCTATTCCGATCAGCGCTATGCCTTTGATCGCGATGCTGCTGCGGGCGAGCGGATTCGTGCTGGTAATCGCATTGACACTGCCCCGCGCTGGCTGGGCGGAGCGCGTCTCGGATATACGCCAGCGCTCGCCGGCGAGTTCGAATTGGAATGGCGACATCAAGGCAGCTATGACTTGGACGCCGCCAACACGGCGCGCTATCCCGGCCATGAGTTGCTCAATCTGCGTTGGCAGCGCGCGCTTTCTGCCGAGTGGACGCTCAGCGCCCGTTTGTTGAATGTGCAGGATCGCCGCTACGCCGAACGCGCTGATTTCGCCTTTGCTCAGTACCGCTATTTTCCCGGAGCGGGTCGCGAGCTTTTCGTCTCGATAGCCTGGCAACGATGAGACCACGCTGCCGCTAGACTTCGGCCATGACTGCATCCTGCAATATTGCTGCCGCCCTGCCGCGCATGGCCATCGAGCGGCCTGGCCAGATCGCCATTCGTTGCCCCAGCGGACGTCGCGCTGATGGCGGCGTCGCCTATGCCAATGCACTCAATTATGCCGAGCTGGAACAGCGCAGCAACGCCATCGCCGCCGGGCTGCAAGACGCGGGCTTGAGTCGCGGCATGCACGCCGCGCTGATGGTGCGGCCATCGCCCGAGTTGTTTCTGTTGATGTTTGCGCTGTTCAAGCTGGGCGCGGTGCCGGTACTGATCGATCCTGGCATCGCCAAACGCGCGCTCAAACAGTGTTTGGATGAAGCGGCACCGGTGGCGTTCATCGGCATCCCGCTGGCGCATGCCGCGCGCTGCGTGCTTGGTTGGGCGCGTCATCATGTGCGCTTGCCGATTACGGTGGGTCGACGCTGGTTCTGGGGCGGATCAAGTCTGGCGCAGATTGAGGCGCGCGGCGCGACCCTGCCGTTCGCCATGGCCAACACCTCAGCTGACGAAACCGCTGCGATACTGTTTACCTCAGGCTCGACCGGTGTGCCCAAAGGCGTGGTCTATCGGCATCGGCATTTTGTAGCGCAGATCGACCTCTTGCGCGAGGCGCTGGCGATTGCCCCCGGCGGCGTCGATCTGCCAACATTTCCACCCTTTGCCTTGTTTGATCCGGCATTGGGTCTGACCAGCGTCATCCCCGATATGGATCCGACGCGACCGGCGTTGGCTGACCCGCGCAAGTTGATCCAGGCGATCAATGACTTCGGCGTGAGCCGCATGTTCGGCTCACCGGCGCTACTCGATACGCTCAGCCGGTTCGGCGAGGCCCACGCGATACGCCTGCCCACTTTGCAGCAAGTGACTTCGGCCGGCGCACCGGTACCGCCTGAGGTCGTCGCCCGTATGCAAGCGATGCTGCCTGCTGAGGCACAAATCTGGACGCCCTATGGCGCCA
>JBBQQV010000203.1:0-5904 GCA_038215505.1 Lysobacterales bacterium | reverse complement strand
TAATTCAACCCTCTCATCAAATACTAAATTTGCCCCGAGCTGTATCGGCTGCCGCTGGATGGCGACTCGACGGCCGCTCCTCTGGTCGCGGAACGGGTTTCGTTGTTGGCTCATATCGCACAGCCAGACACCGGTGACTTGCAGCGTAATCCCGTTTACGGCCGCTACCGCGCGCAGATTTCGTCGATGGACATCAGCGCTGACGGCAGCAAGATGGCCGTACTAAACTATCTGCACGCGAGAATCTACACGCGCCTCCCCAGCGAAAGCTGGGCTACCGCAGTGATGCGACAACCCGTGGACTTGCCCTTCCCTTGGATGACTCAAGCCGAAGCGATTGCATTTTCAGCGGATGCCAATTCGCTGTGGATAGGCAGCGAAATCTTGCCCGCGCCCTTGCTGCAGATTCCGCTGTCTGCGCCCTGAGCAATTCGCTCAAATTGGAGAATCAATCATGAGAGCATTATCGGTATTGCTGGCGATCGGGGCGATTGCTCTGGCGTCAGGTTGCTCGGATTCAGCTGGCCCAGCAGACGCCAATGAGCCCGCCGCATCAGCTGATTCGGCACAAGTCAAGCAACCGCTGCCCGCCGTAGCGCCCGCTCTCGACGGGCATGAGCTCGAACGTGCCATCAACGATCCACTCGACCGCGCCCGTGCAGTAGAAGGCGACCTCTTGAAGGCCGCAGAAGAAAAAGATGAGCGGTTGCAGGAAGACGGCGGCTAGCATCCTGTCGGACTCAGGCCGACCGGACTAGCAGCCTGTCGGAACTAGGTGGTCGAGGCCAAGGCCGGCTGCGTGAGGACTGTCTAAGACGATTTGCAGACCCATCGCAACGCCACGGGTCAAGAATTCGCGGCGTTACCCATTTGAACAGGTGGACCGCGAAGGTGGTTTAGCAGCCGGGCCGACATGAGTCCGACAGGCTGCTGGTCAAGCACGCCCAAGAGAAGCAGGTTCGCGCGAAGGTTCTGCAAAGTGACAACGGGCCTTCTGGCACGCTATCTGACTCGGCATCAGTCAGTAGAGACATGCCCGACTCTTCAGCGCAATCCCATTCACGCGATCCATCCAGCAGCCTGTCCGGCAAGACGTCACGTCGCGCCTGATTGATCGCCGCCCTTGTGTAAATGATATCTTTTAGATATCGTTTACGCATCTTGAACAAATGCACTTATATCCGCAGCGAGACAATCGCCGCCCCATTCAGAGTCAACCAAGGAGCAACGTCGTGAAAGAGCTGAACCTCAACTCTCGTTCGGGCATCCCCACCCTTCTGGGACTAGTCGTATCGCTGATCGTCGCCTTGGCTGTCGTCGTCACCGGGCCACCTGCGTTCAAAATTATTGGCGTGATCGCGATCGCCGTGTTGTTGTTCTGTGCAGCCGGTTTTTATATGGTTGAACCGAATCAAGCGGCGGTAGTGACTCTGTTCGGCCGCTATGTCGGCTCAGTCAAGGAGGCCGGGCTGCGCTGGAACAATCCGTTCTTCGCCAAAAAGAAGTTATCGCTGCGCGTCCGCAACTTTGAGAGCGGTCGGCTCAAGGTGAACGAGCTGGAAGGCAGCCCGATCGAGATCGCCGCCGTCATCGTCTGGCGCGTGGTCGACTCGGCAGAGGCTGTTTTCAACGTCGACGACTACGAGAGCTTCGTGCACGTGCAATCCGAGTCGGCGCTGCGCGCAATGGCCACCAGTTATCCCTATGACTCGCACGACGATGGCTGCATTTCGCTGCGCAGCCATCAGGCCGAAATTTCGCAGCACTTGAAGGATGAGTTGGACGAGCGCCTAACCACCGCTGGCGTTGACGTGGTCGACGCACGCATCAGCCATCTGGCTTACGCCCCCGAGATTGCACAGGCGATGTTGCAACGGCAGCAAGCCGGCGCCGTCATTGCCGCGCGCACCCGGATCGTCGAAGGTGCCGTCGGCATGGTCGAAATGGCGCTGGACCAATTGAAGTCCAAGGGCGTGGTGGAACTCGACAACGAACGCCGCGCGGCGATGGTAAGCAACCTGCTGGTGGTCCTGTGCTCTGACCGCGCGGCCCAGCCCGTCCTCAATGCCGGCTCGCTGTACTGACGCGCAGCAGAATGCACGTGCCTGGCGCATCGCCATGAGCGAGAAAAGAGCCTATCCGCTGAAGATAAATGCCCAGGTGCTGGACGCCGTCCAGCGCTTGGCCGATGACGAGCTACGCTCACTCAACGCGCAAATCGAGTACATGCTGCGCGAATCCCTGCGCCAGCGCGGCAGGCTTAAGGCCACTGCCGTCGAGTCGAAAGACTAGGCCGAACCGGGAAGCTGAGCACCCGCAAATCACCGCATGGCATCGGCAAAAAACCGATGCCTATCGATCCTGTTGAAACCGCGAACGCCACATGCATCAGCCGTGCAGTGTGGCCAGAGTGCACGTGGCCCACCATCAGTCAGCTTCCGATGACGCCGACGGCTTGCAGCCGATCAAGCGTAATTGCGTCCAACCCCAGCAATTCGGCCAGTACGTTGCGCGTATCGGCACCCAGCTGTGGCGGTGCTTTGGAATAACTTACCGGCGTGACGGACAAGCGCAAGGGGCTGGCAACCATCGGCAATGCGGGTGACAGCGGATGCGGCAACTCGATGCGCATGCCGCGCGATTGCAGCTGCGGATCGGCAAACACCTGATCCAGTGCATTGACCGCTGCACAGGGCACGGTAGCTGCTTCCAACCGGGGCAACCAATGGCTGACGCCTCGGGTTTTCAATTTCGTGGTCAGTATCTCGACCAGGGCAATGCGGTGTGCGACCCGATCCGCGTTGCGGGTAAAACGCGGATCTTTGGCCAAAGCGGACTCTTCGATGACCTCACACAATCGCTGGAACTGGGCATCATTGCCAACAGCGAGCATGAAGCACCCATCGGACGCAGGCATGACCTGGTAGGGCACGATATTGGGATGCGCGGTGCCGCGACGCTGCGGCACATCGCCGCCGATCAGATAATTCATCGCTTGATTGGCAAGCCAGCCCACCTGGGTATCGAACAGGGCCAGATCAATGTGCTGGCCCTCGCCGCTGGATTCTGCATGTCGCAAGGCCGCGAGTATGCCGACGGATGCGTACATGCCAGCCATCAGGTCTGCCACCGCCACGCCGACTTTTTGGGGGCCACCGCCGGGCGCATCATCGGCCTCTCCAGTGATGCCCATAAGCCCGCCCTGGGCTTGAATCGCCGCGTCGTATCCGGCGCGATGGGCATACGGACCTGTTTGCCCGTAGCCGGTAATCGAGCAATACACCAAGGCCTTGTTCAAGCCATTGAGCGTGGCAAAGTCGAGACCCACCTTTGCCAAGCCTCCCACTTTGAAATTTTCCACAAAAATATGGCTTTGCACGGACAGACGACGGATCAGATCGGCACCGTCAGGATGCTGAAAGTCAATCGCCAGTGAGCGCTTGCCGCGATTGGCAGCAAGGAAGTAGGCCGACTCGGAACTATCGATGCCATCCGCATCCTTGAGGTAAGGCGGTCCCCACTGGCGGGTGTCATCACCTTGCCCCGGACGTTCAACCTTCAGCACGTCGGCACCCAGATCGGCGAGTAACTGGGTGGCCCAAGGGCCCGCCAGAATGCGTGAAAGATCGAGCACACGAATACCCGTCAATGGTCCCATCAGCGCCTTCCCTATTTTGCGTATTAAGGTATCGAAGTCACTGCGGACTTCTACCACCTACGCTGAGCAACCACGACGATTGCCACGCCCTGCTGACTCAGACCCGATGGATGGTTGGCAACACCAATGTGGGCGCTGGGAAATACCCGTCAGCAGCACGGGGCTGTAGCGCCCATTCTTCAAGCGATTGAACGCGTCGTGTTCGAACTCTTCGCGATACTGGCCGGTCTTGTCGCGGTATGTGAGCTTGCCGAGTGCTTCCCAGCCGTAGCTCTCGTTCTGCAAGTCGCAAGTCGCCACATTGCCGGCGCACAGCTGACCCAGCCGGCCGCGATCTGCCGAATAGGTGCGCTTGACTTCCCTCGCCGCCAGATCGCCACGCCACTCAAGAACGACATTGCCGCGCTCGTCGGTTTTCAGACTGCGAACATAGGTGCTTGATCCGGCAGGACAGGTGGCAACTACATCGCCCAAGCTCGACTCGCACTGCGCCAAAGCATGCCCACGCGGGCCGAACTCGGTCTTCAGCCAGCGGCCGCCGGCGTCGAGTGATGCAACGTTGCCAAGACTTGACCCCAACTTTCTCTTTTGCATCATGGGTGTCCACGCTCGCACACGGATATCGTGGGTGTCCACGTTCGCGTTGCATCCACGTTAGCGTTGCAGAGTTTCCGGGGGGGGGGGTGGTACGCTTCTCCGATCTGGCATATAACTGCCGGATATTCCATTGAATATTACAGCGAACTCCATGAACTATAAATCATTTAAACTCTCAATAGTGTCAATCTTTGTTTTGGCATTTGCGTTCATTCCCAAAGCCCACGCCAATTCAGTCGTGCCTTGTGATGGCTGTGACGCTACCCAGAGGCAGAACGCGGCGGGCGGTGGTGCCCCCGCCGGAAGCGGCACGCATCCAGTTTACGTCACCGATAACGGCAACAAGCTTGTGGAGAAATATGAGGTTACCGTCGAGAGCGAACCAGGTTTTTCGTTCATTCAGGTAGTGCTCGTTCCTTTGGAGCCGGCAATCAGCGCGTTGATAACCAAGTATTGGCAGGAGGTTGAGCAAGGTCAAACGGCCGATTGGATAGTGGATGAAGCATTTTCGAATGGTACCCCCGATTTCATGGCAAACTACGCCGCTCGCGCACGGACACTAAACAATTGGGGGACGTACGGGTTGCCCTCGCAGCTCAACGGCAGCACGGCAATCGGTTTAGGTCTGTTGGCTCAACTGACCCAGCATTTACAGGGCTTTGCGAACAACGGCTTCATCACGGTTCGCCTCCGCTTTTCTGACGGCGGAAGCGTAGTTGTAAGTATCAAGCTAGTCATTGTTTCGTCTCCGAACGCAGCTGGCGTTTCCATGGAGCGGTATGAAGTGGTTCCCGGTTCCGCCCAGGTTCATGGAATCCCCCTTCCTGAGAACGTCGGCGACTTCAACAATTTTTCCGTGATGGGTAACAGTTTCAACGGTGATGGCTTGGAAGCGATCTATCGCTACGCTGATTTGATTGGTGTCCAGACATCGTGTGTGCCAAGCGGTCAAGATCGCTTTACCTGCGACGCACACGGGAAATGTACGCTGGAATGGTCGGGCAGCAGCTGCCCGTAAACTTCGGCGAGCATGCAGTGGAATTGGTCTATTATTAGGCCCGACTGTAGTTAAAAAAGTGCAAGCGGCCCGCAGTGTCACGCTGCGGGCCGCAATGCGTTCAGGCCGGAAGGTGCCACAACGAACGTGGACAACGAACGTGGACACCAACACAACGAACGTGGACACCCAACGAACGTGAACGAACGTGGACACCCATTGAACGAACGTGGACACCCATTGACAAACGAACGTGGACACCCATGACGAGGAGGAATCCTACACGCCAGACCGCCTTCTGCCGATAGTCGTGAATACCGGCTCGCGTCACGCTCTGCGCATGGGCTATCCCCGCCAACTCCTTGTTGTTCCCGACGTTGCCGGCACTTATCACTGTGTCTCGCGCTGTGTGCGGCGGGCGTTTCTGTGCGGCGACGATGCGTACTCGGGCCGCAACTTCGATCATCGCAAGCAGTGGCTGGAGGATCGGCTGATCGAGTTGGCTGACGTGTTCTCGATTTCCGTGCTGTCTTGCGCGGTGATGAGCAATCACCTGCATGTGGTGATGCATGCCGATCCGGTAAATGTTGGCGTGTGGTCCGATGACCAAGTCGCCCACCGCTGGGTGCGGCTGTTTCCGGCGCGTGCGGAG
>JBBQQV010000202.1:0-5920 GCA_038215505.1 Lysobacterales bacterium | reverse complement strand
TCACGGCCCAGGCCAATCGGAACAATAGCTCCTCTGGCGCAGCACTCGCTGACCAGCAAATCCCGCTCCATCACTCTTGCAATTCTCACCAAGGAAATCCTCATGAACGCTATCACTCGCCTGCTGTCCGCCCTCGTCCTGTCCTTGCTGGTCTCGGTCTCCGCGTTCGCGGCTGGCAAGGTCGATATCAACCGCGACAACGCGGTGGCCTTGGCCGCCGGTCTGAACGGCATTGGCCCAGCCAAAGCTGAAGCCATCGTCGCTCACCGCGAAAAGAACGGCCCATTCAGCAGCGCCGACCAACTGGTGGAAGTGCGTGGAATTGGCCTCGCCACGGTGGAAAAGAACCGCGACGTGATCGTTGTGGGCAGCGCCGCACCCGCTACTGCAGCAGTCGCTGCCAAGCCCAGTAACTGATCTCACCGACCTTGCCCGACCCCAGTCGCTGGGGTCGGGCAAAGCGGTTGCTACGGTCGCAAAGTCATCGTCAACGGCTAAACTTGAGCGGTGATCATTCCCGCCTACTGCATTCAACCCTCTCGAATTCCCGGTGCCGGCAAGGGTGTGTTTCTGACTGAAGCCATCGCCGCCGGAAGGGTGATGGTCGCACCCGAGGCTATCCCGCGCGTGCACCACTGGGAAGAGCTGGACGCCATGCCCGATCCCGCCGCCGCACGTGCTGCCAGCGTCCGCTGGTTCGAAGAGTTCTGCACAGTCAGCCTAGACTGGCCCGACGAGTGCTACATCAACCACCAGTTCGAGCCCAATGGCTTGTGGCATCTGGGCTTTGTATTTGCGGCTCGCGATATCGCGGTGGGTGAGGAACTGACCGTCGACTATCGACACCTGTTGCCAGAGGGCGAAGCCGAAGCGTTTGTCGATGCCGACAGCGGCCTCGCCATCGTTGGCTGGAGTGGCCGCGAAAGCCTGCGACGCTCGACTGCCGAGCTTGCCCAGCTGCTCGACTGATGAACCTGCAATATCTGCCGTCGTTCGGATACCAGCGCATGCGCTGGCGTAACCAGCTGGGATGGACACGCGAGATTGCGCGCGATCCGCACCCCAACCAGGCAGGCGACGCCTGGCGTGTGTCGATCGCGGAAATCGATCATGACAGCGCGTACTCGGAGTTTCCCGGTCGCTATCGCGAGCAAGTCCTGCTGGAAGGCAATGGCTTCATCCTTACCTTTGCCGATGGCCGCCAGTCACGCCTTGAACCGCCGCATGCGCGGATTGCATTCGATGGAGCGCTAGCTCCGCATTGCCGGTTGATTGATGGTCCGGTGCGTGACTTCAACCTGTTTTACGACCCCAGTCTGCTGACTGCTACCCTGTACCATCGACCGTTGGTTGGCACCATGCTGGTGTTTGTGAATCCCGCCTGCACATGGCTGATTTACGCCATGGCCGGTCAGTTCAAGGTGCTTGAGCGCGGGCCACGCCTGAACGTGGCACAGGGCGACAGCGTGCAGCTGGACAATCCCAGCGACCACCGCCAACGGCTGTTGATAGAAGGCGGCGGCGAACTTCTGCTGGTCAGTATCTCGCCTTTAGACGCGCCTTGAGTGCACGCGAATCGATGGGCCGTATCTGTCGGATCTGGCAGCGCTCGCGATTGAACTGGACGGCGTCAAAGCGTGTGGAGACCCGATTCTGGCTTGAGGAAACACCGATTCCACCGGCGAACTCCAGCCCCGGACATGGCCGCTGGACGTCGATCAAGAAGACCTTATTGACCCGCGTCCACACAGCGATGGTTTGCGGCCCCAACAATTCAAAGCGCTGCAAGGTAAAAAAGTTGAAGCCGTCTACTGGCTCGCCGGCGACTGCCTCATATTCGACCAGCCGAGAAGCCAAGCGCTCGCGTGGGCTGGGAGACGCACACGCGGACAAGCTGGTGGCCAAGAATGTGAGCAGAAGAAAACTACCGAGACGGCGCGTAATAACACTGGGTTGTGATTGCATGGCTTGCTCCTGAACCTAGTCGATGCTTCCCCATTCTCACGCCATTCCAAGCCCCGTGCCGCATCGCCTGCTCGACCGTTCAGCCGCTCATCAGCGAGGCGAAGGGGTTGACGGCGGCGGCGGCGGCGCTATCTAATACGCGGCTTCGCTCGTCGCTTGTCGGCGAGCCGAACATGCGCACAGCATCTGGCTAGGTAGCTCAGTTGGTAGAGCAGAGGACTGAAAATCCTCGTGTCGGCGGTTCGATTCCGCCCCTGGCCACCACTCCCCAGTTCCTTAAAGCTCGCTAACCCGTGCAGGTCGAGGATTCCCCGCCAACGCGCGGTACGCGCGTTGGCGCTCGTTGGGAGCGGACGGCTGCGCCGTCCAAGCGCTCCCACTCGCCCTCGTGTCGGCGGTTCGATTCCGCCCCTGGCCATCACTCCGTTGCGTTGCCCCAGCGTTGCGCTGCCAACTGACCACCTGTGGTCGCCAACGCCCGCAAAAACCCCGCATCCAACGCGTAACGTCCCAGCCAGCCTTGGCGAGTGCCCGTCAGCACCCGCAGCATATTGTCGCGGCCGCCGGGTAGGCGGCCCATCGGCAGCAAGCTGAGGTCGCGCAGGGTGGCGGCTAGGGTGCTGTCGGATTGAAACATCGGAGTGAGCCAGCGACTCCAGAATTGGTAGATGCCGACATGCGCTCGGCGAGTGCTGGCGAAGGCGTGCAACTGCGGCGACAGCGGTTCGCTGCGACGCAGTGCATCACGCAAGGCCAAGGCATCCAGCAATGCCATGTTGACGCCCTGCCCTAGCTGCGGGCTCATCGAATGGGCGGCGTCGCCAATCACCAACAAACGCTCGCGATGCCAATGGCGGCCCAAAATCACGTCTCGGTAAGTGGCAACCGCAAGCGTCTGCGGGTCAGCGAGATCCGCCAGCAAAGACTCGATCTCCGGCCACAACTCCAGTACTCGTGCTCGCCACGCTGGCATTCCTGAGCCACGCCAGCTGTCGATGCTGTTGACGCGCAAACTCCAGAAAAAACTGACCCGCGGGGTTGCGTCGCCCGGTCGCGTGCCCACCGGCAAGACGCCAATCATGTGGCGCGCGCCTTGGTAGCGCTGACGCAACTCGCTGGGCCAAGGCCATTCGCCCTCAGCCAACAGGCACCAAAGCGCGCCCCACGGATAGGGTGCGTCGACTTCCACACGATCAAGTGAGGCACGCAGCTTCGAGGCGGCGCCGTCGGCTGCGATCACCAGATCAAAGGGACCGTGCTGGCGGCCTGACTCTTCGGTGAGCACGCCACGTTCGCAGTCGACATTGGTGATCGTGCACCCCGAATGCAGCGAATCGCCGTCATTCCATGCGGCGCGCAGCAGTTCAAATAACGCGCCGCGCTGCATGCCCAGCCCAAACAGCCGCGCATCCAAGCCGTCGTAACGCATGTCCATGACGCCGCGTCGGCTGGGCAGATCGCCAAACAATCGATGCACCGGACGACCGTGGCGCAGCGCCGACTCCAGCAAACCGAGCTGCCACAAGGCCTGCAGACCGGTGGGTTGCAGCAGGAAACCCGCGCCAACCGGACCCGGCTGTGCCGCGCGCTCGAAGACTTCGACACGATGTCCGTCCCGCGACAGTGCCAAGGCCGCAGTTTGACCGGCGGTTCCATATCCCACGATGGCGATGTGCAAAGGCTTCATTGACACAGTCTGACGCGGCAATCTGGCTGTTGTCAGCGTCGGGCCGTGCCGAAGGCCCGGCGCTATACTCGCGGCCTTCACGTGTCGCAGACTCGTCAACGAACATGACCCATCAATGAATCCGAACTTCCTCGACTTTGAGCAACCCATCGCCGAACTGGAGGCCAAAATCTCCGAGTTGCGTCACGCCAGCCATGGCTCGGCGTTTCACATCGAAGAAGACATCGCCAAACTGCGGGAGAAGCTCAAAAGCCGGACTGCCGAGATTTTTCGCGCGTTGACGCCTTGGCAAGTCACCCAGTTGGCGCGGCACCCGCAACGGCCTTACACCGAGGACTACATCGCCGCCATCTGCGATGAGTTTCATGAGCTGGCCGGGGATCGCGCCTATGCCGATGACGCAGCCATTGTCGCTGGCTTGGGCCGCATTGACGGCCGCCCGGTGGCCATCATCGGCCAGCAAAAGGGCCGCGATACCAAAACCAAAATTCGCCGCAATTTCGGTATGCCGCGCCCCGAGGGATACCGCAAGGCGCTGCGCATCATGAAGATGGCGGAGCGCTTCAAACTGCCACTGCTGACCTTCATCGACACCCCTGGTGCCTATCCGGGCGTGGGCGCCGAAGAGCGCGGCCAGTCGGAGGCCATCGCCCGCAATCTGATCGAGATGGCCGAGCTGCGCACACCGATCATCTGCACGGTGATTGGCGAGGGCGGCTCAGGCGGCGCATTGGCTATCGGCGTCGGTGATCGCACCATGATGCTGGAATACAGCACCTACTCGGTGATCAGTCCAGAAGGCTGTGCATCGATTTTGTGGAAAAGTGCTGAACGCGCCCGTGATGCTGCCGATGCGCTTGGCCTCACTGCGCCGCGCTTGCTGGAGTTGGGATTGATCGACCAACTGATCAAAGAACCACTCGGCGGCGCTCATCGTGATCCCGCCGACATGGCAATACGCTTGAAAAGCGCGCTGCTGGCGCAACTGGATCAATTGCAACGCATCGACCTGCAAGGCTTGCTCGATCAACGCTATCAACGCTTGCGCAGCTACGGCCGGTTTGAAGCGGCGTGACGCTTTCCCAATTGGTTTGAAGTGGCGGCCAGCCCATGAGCGAATTCGTCAGCTACTTGCATGAAGTGTTTGCGTCGTTCGGGCCGATCAACAGCAAACGGATGTTTGGTGGCCACGGCATCTATCACCAAGGCCTGATGTTTGCTCTGGTGGCCGACGACGCGCTGTATCTCAAAGCCGATGCCAACTCGCGTGCCGAGTTTGCCAGTCGTGGGCTGGCGGCATTCGAGTTCATGAAACAAGGCAAGCCGATGCAGATGTCCTATTTTGCGGCTCCCGAGAGCATCTTCGACGATCCCGTTGAGGCCGCCATCTGGGCCAATCGGGGCTTCCAGGCCGCCGTTCGCGCCATCAAGCCAAGCAAGCGACCGCGCTGATTGCCGCTGACGTGAAAGCAGGCTCCAGCTGGGTTCTCTTCTCCCTCCCTGATGTTCGGGGGCGAAGCCCTGCGACTTGCAGGCCGAAGGCCTGCGCAGGGTCAGAGCGCGCAACGCGCCGGAGGGCTGGGGAGGGGTTAGGAAGCACATTGCTATTGCGGACGGCCATGGCAGCGAAGACTTCCATGATTCAACGGTGGCCATTCGCCATGGCCGTTCCGCATACTCCGCGCCTTCTCGCGCAAAAGCACACCCATGACCACCATCGGCACGCCGCTTTCGGTCACTGCGACCCGTCTGTTGCTGCTGGGTGCGGGTGAGCTCGGCAAAGAAGTCGCCATCGAGGCGCAACGGCTAGGACTCGAAGTCATCGCGGTTGATCGCTACGCCAACGCGCCAGCGATGCAAGTGGCTCATCGCGCGCATGTGATCAACATGCTGGATGCGACCGCCTTGCGCGCGGTCATCGAAGCAGAGCAGCCGCACTTCATCGTCCCCGAAATTGAAGCCATCGCAACTGCCGAATTGCTGGCCCTGGAGAACGAAGGCTATCGCGTCATTCCCACCGCACGCGCCGCTCGCTTGACCATGGATCGCGAGGGCATTCGCCGTTTGGCGGCCGAGGAGTTGGGATTGCCGACCTCGAACTATCGATTCGCTGAAACCTTTGTTGAATATCGGGACGCGGTGAACGCCGTCGGCACGCCCTGCGTGGTCAAGCCGTTGATGTCGAGCTCAGGCAAAGGTCAAAGCGTGGTTCGCAGGGAGGCGGATATCCAACGTGCTTGGGACTATTCGCAGGCCGGCGGCCGCGCC
>JBBQQV010000201.1:0-5921 GCA_038215505.1 Lysobacterales bacterium | reverse complement strand
GTGGAGCCGATGATCTCGCCTCGCTCATCCGCTGGCGCGATGTGGGTGACCTTGGCCACCGCGGTGATGATCGCTTGCTGGAATTCGAGTTGCGGATTTTCCGCGTCGCCAACGCCATAAAATCCATCAGGAATTTCGCCTGGCGAGGATGCCTTGCCATCGCGTGCGGCCAGTGCGGGGCGAAACTCGGATTCATCACTATCGGTGGTCTCGTGCAGATCGATATGCACCAGTACGTGATTCTTGAGCGGGACGAGCAGACGCATGAGTGCTGCGCATTCTTCCGCCGCGCTGCCGTCGCGAAATGATCGGTTGGGATCAATCGCGTTTGCGTTCCAACGGTGAATCCGCTCATAGGCCCACGGGCTGACACATGGCGCGACCAAGAGATTGATCCGCCCGGCATAGCGTGCAGCGTGCTGCTCAACAAATTGCAGGGCGCCATGCACACCGCTGGTCTCATAGCCATGCACCCCACCGGTGACCAGCGCGCAAGGCAGCGCATCATTCCAGTCGCGGCTCTTGATCGCCAACAGCGGATAGCTGTCAGGTGGATAGTCGAGGCGACCGTATTCCAGCACATCAAAGCGATTGCGCAGGCGCTCGACTGGAGCGCAGACGTCGTCAGCAAAGCTGCGTTGGCGATGTTGCCGAGATTGCCACTCAGCGCGATCGGCACGGCTCCAAGGCTGGCCGGGAGTGCCGATGGGATAGGGGTCTTGGAGAGTCATGCTTGCACTCACATTGGCCTATAGATTTGAGTCATTCGTACTCTAGCCCGGACTTATCATGAATTGCGCACGCCCTCGTTCGGCGGCTTCGCCGCTACGCGGGGCTTCCGCCCCGATGTCTCCTGACCGCACAGGCAATTTTCTTCAGTCGGCCGTATGGCCCGACACGCCGCTCCTTCAGAGAATCCCCTGTGCGATCAGTATCCTGCGCGATCATCGGACGCATTCATGAGTAGGCCGGGCTAGCATCGGCCCGCCGGATGGCTGGCTGATTGCGCACGGCGGCCAAGTAAGGCCGCTGGCGCTCGCCATCCACGAGCGCCAGCTTTCCGAACATGGTGGCGGCAACGGCGTGCGTGATGAATCCTTGCTTGACTCTGCACTGGCGCGTCCGCAGCAGCCCCATGCGTACGGCAACCCTGCACCAAACCTCGCAGACCTTGCCGCCAGCCTTGCGTTCGGACTTGCTCGTAACCATCCGTTTGTCGATGGCAACAAGCGCACCGCCGCAGTGGCATGCGAAGTGTTCATCGTCCTCAACGGCGGTACGCTCGCAGCAGACGACGTCGAACTGTATCCGTTGTACATCGGCCTCGCCGAAGGCAGCCTGGGAGAGCGCGAATTCGCTGAGTGGCTGCGGCCGCGAATCGCCGTCAAGCGCAGCGAGAAGGTGCAGGAAAAGACTGCGCGCTACACGCGCTGAGCGTTGCCGGATTCGCAAGCAAGCTGACTGATTGCCGTTGAGCAATTGTCTCCTGGTAAATCGAGTTCCCCCTCGATCCGTGATGCAGATGCTTCGGCGTTCGAAGCGGCGTGCCAAGGCCCGCCCGATTCCACTCTGCTTCGTCAGCACTTGCAGACCGCATCGCGTGGGGTCAAACACCGTTGGCGGCAAGAACCAACCAGTCGCGCTACCCCAACGCGTCCCGCAACTTGAACCACGCCATCGCAGCCACCAGCAGTGGTGTGCGCAATGCGCGGCCGCCGGGGAATGGTCGGTGGTTGATGCGCTCGAACACATCGAGGCGTTCGGACTGGCCGCGGATGGACTCGGCGATCAGGCGTCCGGCGAGGCCGGTGGTATTCACGCCGTGGCCGGAAAACCCTTGGGCGAAATAGATGTTGTTGCCGAGCCGACCCCAGTGCGGGGCGCGGTTCAAGCTGATGTCGATCATGCCGCCCCAGACGTATTCCAGCGTCACCTTGGCGAGTTCGGGAAATACGGCGCGCAAGCGGCGACGCATGACGCCGGGCAAGTTGGGCGGCACATAAGTCGAATAGCTGGCGCGACCGCCAAACAGCAGGCGGTGATCTGCACTGCAGCGAAAATAATCCAGGGCCCAATTGACATCGGCGACCGCGATATCGCGTGGCAGCAAGCGGCGCGCAGTGGCTTCACCCAGCGGTTCGGTGGCGGCGATGTAGGTGCCGACCGGCATGATTCGCGCATCCAGTGCGGGTGATATACCGCGTACCAGGGCATTGCCGGCCAACACGGCGAAATCGCTTTGCACCGAGCCACTCGCCGTCCGCAGTAATGGTTTCGCCCCGTGCGTGCATTCGATGACTTTGCTTTGCTCAAAGATCCGCACGCCCAGCGTTCGCGCCGCACGCGCCAGTCCCAGCGTGTATTTCAGTGGATGCAAATGTCCGCTCTTGGGATCAAACAGCGCGCCTCGATAGCGATCACTGGCAATCTCGTCGCGTTGACGATCACGCTCCCACCACTCCAGCGGATAGTTGTAGCGATCTGCGCATTCGGCTTGCAGCGTGCGCAGTTCGACGACTTGGCGCGGCTTGATCGGTACATGGGCATGGCCGTCGCGCCAGTCGCAGTCGATGGCGTATTTCTCACAGCGCTCCCGAATCAAACGAATGCCTTCCAGCGACCAAGCAAACGTACGCCGTGCATCGGCATCGCCAAGCATGGTCGCAAGCTTGGATTGATCGCAGCCGTAGCCGAATATCGCTTGCCCGCCATTGCGTCCGGATGCGCCCCAGCCGACGCGCTCGGCTTCCAGCACGATCACCGAATAGCCGGCTTCGGCCAACTCGATGGCCGTCGACAAACCGGTCAGTCCGGCACCAAGTATGCAGACGTCGGCGCACATGTTTTCCTGAAGCGGCGCCGACAGCGCAGGCAGCTCAACACTTGCTGCATACCACGACGGCGCGTGCGCCGCTGGGGGCACGCGTTCAGACACCGCGCAGGTACCAGTCGACTTCCAGCGTAGTCACTTCGCGATAAAAGCTGCGCAATTCCTTGCGTTTAAGCTCGCCATAAATGTGCCGAAAGTCGATACCAAAGGCGTCGCGAATGAAGTCGCTGGCCTGAAACCGAGCCAAGGTGTCACGCCAGAACAGCTCGCGCAGCTCAGTCTGCTCATAGGCGTTACCCACTACCGGCGGGCCGGGCTCGCGAGGATTTTCCAAGCCGTCCAGCATGCCGGCCAGCACCGCAGCGCAGGCCAGATAGACGTTGGCGTCGGCACCAGCGATACGGTGTTCGATGCGCACATTGGCAGCATCGCTATAGGGAATGCGCAACGCCACCGTGCGGTTGTTGAAGCCCCAACAATCGTTCAGCGGGACAAACGCATTCAGCACAAAGCGGCGATAGCTGTTGGCGTTGGGCGCGAACAGCAGCATGCAATCCTCGGCGCTGGCTTGCAGGCCAGCGATGGCGTGCCGCAATGGCACCGCGGGCGCATCCGGTGTGCAGCTGAAGATGTTGTTGCCGCCGGCGTCGAGCAAACTCACATGGATATGAAGACCGCTGCCGGCCTGATCGACAAAGGGCTTGGGCATGAAGCTCGCCAGCAATCCCTGTTGCCCGGCAACGGCCTTGATCGCGCGCTTCAAGTGGATGGCGTCGTCGCACGCCGCCAACGCATCGGCGCGGTGTTTGAGATTGATCTCGAACTGCCCCGGCGCGTATTCGGCTACGGCGGTATCCGCCGGAATTTGCTGCACTCGACAGGCATGGGCGACGGCATCGGTAAACGCCTGGTAGTCGTCGAGGTCCTGCATGTAATAGACCTGCGTCGCGCGACTGCGCTGACCAGTGATCGGATTGATCGCGGTCTGCGGCCGGCCATCGGCATCGAGCGAGGCATCAAGCAAATAGAACTCAAGCTCGATGGCTACTACCGGCGTCAATCCGCGCGCCGCAAAGCGTGCCAGCAACTGCCGCAGGATCTCGCGCGGATTGGAAGCAAATGAGGCCCCGTTGGCGTCTTCCATGCTGAGCAAGGCTTGCGCCATCGGACGTGTCTGCCACGGGATGGGCCGCAAGGTGCCGGAAATCGGTCGACAAATCCGATCCTCATCGCCAATCGCATAACCCAACCCGGTTTCTTCCACCGTGTTGCCGGTGATGTCAGTAGCGATCAGCGACATCGGCAAACACACGCCGTCTCGATACACCTTTTCCAGCGCGCTGCGGTCGATGCGTTTGCCGCGCAGCAGCCCGTTCATGTCGGCCAAGATGAGGTCAATGCTCTCAAGCTCGGGCAGACTCGCAAGCACGGTCGCATCGGCTTCGCAAAAGACCTTGGACGACATGGGTATGGGCTCGCGGCGAGGATGTTTTGGCCCGGCCGATGTTAGCAGAGCGCCCCCGACGGCTCGTAAAAAATAATCATCGCCGCAGGATGTGCCGCTCGCGGCGCACACCGGCAAAAATCCCCGCAATCATTGGGCTATGGGAAAGGATGTCGTCGCACGTGAGCGCCCGCCCATCCCAAGCCACCCTCGATTCGTTGATAAAATCAAACAGCAGGCGTAGTGTCGGCCGGCGATGACACCGCCCGCATCACCGCCCTTGCCGCTGGTTGGACTGCCTTCCGATAGCACCCGCATCGGTGCGCATCCGTTCCAGGCGGTGGGCGAGAAATATGTACGCGCGATCACCGAAGTAGCAGGCCTGATGGCGGTGGTGATTCCCTCCGTGCTGCCCTTGGCGCAGTTGGAGAATCTGCTGGATCGCTTGGATGGTTTGCTGCTGACCGGCGCGCGCAGCAACATCGAGCCGCATCATTACGGCGACGAGGCAAGCTACGCCGGCAACCTGCACGATCCCCACCGCGACGCCACCACCCTGAACATGATCCCGCTCGCCATCGCCCGCAAGCTGCCGGTGTTGGCCGTCTGCCGTGGCCTGCAGGAAGTGAATGTCGCGCTCGGCGGCAGCCTGTATCAGAAGGTCCAGGAAATCACTGGATTCAATGACCATCGCGAGCGCGACAGCGATCCTTTGGACGTGCAATATGGCCCGTCACATGGCATCGAACTGAGCGCAGGCGGCATGCTGGCTGACATCGCTGGCAGCCAACGCGTCATGGTCAATTCGCTGCATGGTCAGGGCATCCGAACCATCGCGCCGGGCATGCTGATTGAGGCGCGCGCCGACGATGGTTTGATCGAGGCGATACGATTGAATCGCGACGACACGTTTCTGCTTGCCGTGCAGTGGCATCCCGAATGGCGCGCGGCTGAGAATCCTTTCTACGCCGGCATATTTGAGCGCTTTGCCGTGGCCTGTCGACAACACTCCGCCGCCCGACCCAAGTAGACCTTCATGAGCAAGCGCAAGCCAACCGCCAAGCCCGATCCGCAAGAACGCGAACAAAGCTCACTGAAGCGCTGGCTCAAGGATCGCGGCATTACTGAAGTCGAGTGTTTGGTGCCCGACATCACCGGCAATGCGCGCGGCAAGATCATCCCCGAAACCAAGTATTCGCATGATTTTGGCACCCGTTTGCCAGAAGGGATTTTCGTCACCACCGTCACCGGCGACTATCCCGACAACTACGATGATCTGGTCAGTCCATCGGACTCCGACATGTACCTGCGGCCCGACCCGAGCACGGTGCGCATCGTGCCGTGGGCGAAAGACCCGACCGCGCAGATCATCCACGACTGCTACACCCGCGATGGCCGACCGCACGAGTTGGCGCCCCGCAATGTGCTGCGTCGGGTGTTGGCGCTTTACGAAGAAATGGGCATCGCCCCGATCGTCGCCCCCGAGGTCGAGTTTTTTCTGGTGCAGAAAAACGTCGATCCCGACTTTCCATTGCAACCGCCGGCCGGACGCTCAGGCCGACCAGAAACCGCGCGGCAGTCTTACTCCATCGATGCGGTGAATGAGTTCGATCCCATTCTCGATGACATGTACGACTTCGCCGAGGC
>JBBQQV010000200.1:0-5955 GCA_038215505.1 Lysobacterales bacterium | reverse complement strand
TGTTGAGGCTGGTCTGCCTAATTGGGTTGCTGCTGTGCTCGCTGGCGATCCAGCTTCGCGCAGAAACCCTGACTGCGCACGCTGAGTTTGCCTCGCAGCCGACGGCGGTTCGGGTGCTGCGAGCGACCATGGATCTCTCAGCCACGGATCTGCGTGACCAGGCTGAAGTGATGCGGGAAGCCGCCAAAGATCCGACCGAGCGCGCCTGGGCCACCTTGGCCTTGATCGAGTTTGAGACCGAACTCGAGCACGAGGAAGCGACCTTTGTCTTGCTTGATGAACTCGACCAAGCAAGTCTCAAAATCGACAAGCCGGACCTGCGCTTTGCCGCGTTGACGGCGATGGCCGTGGTCAATACCCATCGCAATCGGCTGGATCGTGCACAAGCCGCGCTGCAACAGATGCGGGTTCAGCTGGCAGAGTCACCCAATCCGCAATGGCAAACCCTGCTCGACCACAACGAGGGCGTGCTGCAACGCAAATTGGGGCAGTTTGACGACGCGCTGAAATCATTTTCCAGGGCCGCGCAACGGCTGCGTGAATCCGAGGGTGGGGTTTGGCTGGCCCACGAATTGAACTCCATTGGCATGTTGCATGGCCGCACCGGTCGCTTCAGCGATGCGGTGATCGTGCATAAAGAGGCGCTGCAACTCGCCCGCGATGGCGCGAATAAGGCCGAGATCGCGCGCAGCCTGCGCTTGCTGGGCGTGCTCTATCGCAACCTGGATGATGAGGAGCGCGGCACCGAATACCTGCGTGAAGCACTCTCGCAAATCCAACGCCGCAATCGTCGCGAAGCCATCATCCTGACGGCCGAACTTGGCATTTCGCTGATGAACATGGAGCGCTTCGACGAAGCCGCCGTGTTCGTCGAGCAAGCCGTGACCATGGCCGAGGAGTCCGGCAACGCGCCGAACAAGGTCAATGCCTACAGCCGCATGGCCGACCTCGAACTGGTGCGTGGCCATTGGGAAGCAGCCAAACGCTGGGTCGACCGCGCATGGCTGGAGTATGACCGCGTGGCCGTGCGTGATCAGGTGCTGCTGGGCCTGAGCCGCGTGCGCGTCTACAGCGCGCGGGGCGCAACTGCGGAAACTTTGCTGGACGCCCGCAAGACCTTGGCGGCGGCGCGCAAGCTCGGCGACCGCATCCTTGAACGGGCGGCGCTGGATGTGGTGGCCGAACTTGAACTGGGACTGGGCGATGCAACCAGTGCCTACGTCACCCGCAAGGCGCATCAAAAACTGGACAAAGAGTTGGCGATGGACGTCGCCGGCCGCCGGATCGCGGTGTTGGAGGCAAGTCTTGAACAGGAGAAGTCGCAGACGGAGCGACAACTGCTGACCAACGAGAGCCAGATCAAGGATCTGTTGCTTACCCGCCAGCGTTACTTCGGCATCGCCTTGATCAGCGGCATGATCGCCTTGATCGCGGTACTTACCCTGCTCTACTTTCGGGTGCGCACCATGCGCCGCGCCAATGCCGAACTGCGCGCCAATCGTGACCAACTGGCGCAACTGCATGCCGCGCTGCTGAAAACCAGCGAACGCTTGGAGCACATGGCGACCACCGATGCGCTGACCGGCATCGACAACCGGCGCGCCATGCTCGGCCACATTGAACGCGCGTGGCATCGCTACCGCGCGGACGCAGCGGCGTGTTTGATCCTGGTTGACCTTGACCACTTCAAGCAGATCAACGATCGCCATGGGCACATGGCCGGTGATGCGGTTCTGCGAGGCAGCGCAACCCGCATGCGCGACGCCCTGCCCGAGCGCGCCAAGCTGGGCCGGTGGGGTGGCGAGGAGTTCATCATCATTGTCGAATCAACGGACGAAGCCGAAGCCCTGCGTATCGCCGAGGGCGCACGCACGAGCTTGGCCCATGCGTTTGAATTCAACGACGGTCTCATCCCATGCAGCGGCAGCTTCGGTGTGGCCATGATCAGTCTTGAGTTGCTCAGCAACACGGATGATTGGATCGCCGCTGCGGATCGTGCGTTGTATCGAGCCAAGCGCGAAGGCCGCAACCGCGTGCAGCTGGCCAGCCCGAATGCCGCCGATGACCTGAGCTTGCGGACGCGGGCGACGGATTAAGTAGCTCGGGGTGGGACTTGGATCTGTTGACACAAGCGGAGCAGGCCGCCCAAGCGCTGATTCACTGAATCGGGGGGACTTGCCATGAACCGGCTATTGCTTTGGGAGGGACGCGCTTCTGCGCGGCTGCTTTGGATGTTTGTCGAACAGCAGCGCCGCCGGAGCGGCGCCCTCCACGTGCGGGACAGCCTCCGCAAGCCAGACTGCATCGCTGTTGTTGCGAAGTCCTCGCTACTCCCGCTCGGGAAAACGCGGCGGATCCGACAAAGGTGATATCGCCACCGGCCCGCGTCGCCAATGCGCTGGCGACGAAGTAGTGTGAAAGACATCGGTACGCACTGTCCCCACGCGACCACCAGCAAACGTCAAATTCACGGTTCCTGCGGGCGCGAGTACCGGCGCTGCAAACGCGCAGTGCGGACAAGCGCCGCGATAGCTCTGCATCGCAAGCTCTGCGTTGGCCTGGTTGCTGCCAACGCCGAGCACCCAGCGCGGTTGATTGGCGGCGTCATAAAAATACAGCCCGGCGCTGAGCAGATCGCCAGCGGTGAACAGGCTCAAACCCCAGCCGGGTTCATTGCCATCAAACCAGACGCCACTTTGCTCGGGGGCAGCCAAGGTCGGCGCATCAAACAAGGTCTGCATGGGCTCGGTGCCGCTGCGGGTTCCCAAACGCCAGTTGAAACTCGCCCGTTTGGCCTCGCTGAAGTTCATCGTCAGCTCGCCCGCCGTGCTGGCGACGGCGCTGCCAGTCGCCGGGTTCCAGACGTAGCGTTGCAGTTGCGCACGCCAAGGATTGGCAAACGGCGCGACCGCCAAGTACCAAGTGGGTTCGCCGGCATCGTCATAGGTGTACCAGGTGACTGCCAAGGTTTGCCCGATCAATTGCACATCCAGTCCATGGCCGCTGCGCGCCGGGTTGAACCACAAGCCGGTTGCTGGCAACAAGGTCGCGGAAGTCTCATCGGCGGGGTTGGAACCCTGTTTGATTTCGATCCGATTGGCGATGCCATCGCCGTCACGATCAATGCCCAAGCGTCGCCCAAGACCCATCGGTGCCGCTGTCCAGGTCTGCGGACTGGCAGCGCTCGCCATGCCGCGCAACAGACCGGTCTGCAGTGAGCCACTGCCGTCGTCGCTCAACATCTGCTCACTCACTCGGTCGTATGTGTATCCCGCTTGGCCAGTGCGAACGATCAGGTCAATCTTGCCGCTGCGGGCCAGCGCCAGCAGGGTGTCGAACGATGCCGGGGCGGGGCCACCGTTGAGGGTGAATTGATGACCCACCGCCGCATGGCTGTCGCGCGACAGCGGCGGCGCGCTGTTGGCAGGGCCCGGCGGCGGCGTGCCAATGCTGGGTAACGGAAACTCTGAACCGGAAAACGCCAGCATCAGGGCCACCAGATCGGCCAAATCCTGATCCGACCTCACCCCAAATACGTTGGCGGAAAGAAAGCGGGCAATTGAATCGACCGAGCCGTCGTGGAGGAAGCCGAAGCCGGCGTTGTTCTCCAACTGGCTGACATCAAAACCCACTTTTTCGTGCTGGTTGCGCAACTGCGGTACCTTGATCGAAATGTTGGTGGAGCCATCGGTACTGACGATACCCAGATGGTTTTCACCCATTGGACCGTGCGCCATCACCGAGCCACCCACAGGCAGGCCGAGTTGCGGCAGCAGAAGGGGCGCGTTGCTGCCCATGCCGGTGGGCAAGGTGTGGCAGCTCGAACACTGGAACGGTGGATCCAGCAGGTTGCTGGTGTAAAGCTGCAGTCCGCGCTGGGCGTTGCCAACGCCGAGCGGCAAACCGGCCATCGCGAAGCGTCCGCTGGTGTGGTGACCTTCCAGTGGCAGCGCTCTGGGCAGCGTGTTGTCGAGCGGGCGAAACGGATTCGGTGGAAACACGATGCTGGCGAGGAAATCCTCGAACGCCTGCATCTCGATGGCTGTGAGCTGACGATCATTGCCCAGCAAGCCCTCAAACGCCGGATTGAAGGCCTCAATCCCCTCGCGGTCGCCGCGCCAATGATGCGGTTCGTGGCCGATGATGTCCTGCAGGGTTTGGGTCGTCATTGGCCCTTTCATCGAATGAAACGCGGTGCATGGGCGGATCCCTTGGGTCACGCAGTTCTGGTTGAAGGCTTTCGACGGCTGCGAAGGGTCGCCCAGATCCCAGGCGAGTCGATCCATGCGCGCATCGACGTGACAGGAACCGCAGGCCGCTTGGCCGAGGCCGGACGTCAGCTGGGTGTCGTAGAGCAAGGCCCGGCCATTGCGGATCGCTGCAGGGAGTGGGTTGAACGCCGCCTGTTCGGTAATCACAGCGGCCGCCGCCACATCGATTGTCGACAGCGAAGCATCAAAGTGATTCCACACGTACAGGCGGCCACGGGTTTCGTCCAACGCCAGACCGACGGGACCCTCTCCCACCTTGATCGCCGGCCCGATGCGCTGACCGGCGGCATTGATGGCCACCACGTTATTCGATCCCAGCCCCGCCACCCAGGCACGCTGGCCGTCGCGCTGCCACACCACGGCGCGCGGATCGCCGATGGATTCGCCGCGCTGCGACGGCGGCAGGGTGGTGACGGCGTAGTTGAGGTGTGGGTTGAGATCGCGAATCGCTGCCACCGGCGCGCTGCTGGAAGCATCCAGCATGGCCAGATTGACCCGCACGAACTGGCTGTTCACATTGGGCTCGAAGCGGATCTCGTTCAGCGCATCGGTACCGACCACCGCCAGTTGCCCGTTGACGGGATTCACCGCCATTGCCATCACCATGTTCATCAGCCCATGCGCGTAACGCACTTGCAGCGTCTGAGCGTCAATGATGGCAAGGTCGCGGTCTGGCAGGTCCCAGCCGGGGCGACGTCCCGACGCCGCCGCGTCAACACCGCTGACGAAACGTGTCCAGTCGGATCCATTGTCATCGCGCCAGCGACCACCGCCGTCCTTCTTGACGATCAGCCCCACCGCCGGCGGCGCTGGCCCGGCAATGCGCGGTGGATCGAACACGCTGCCGGCGTTGGGCGGCGGATTGACGCCACCGTAAGGCCCGCGCGCATCACTGACCACGTTGGGCACCCCGACTGTGATGCCCATGAGCCCACCGCCCAGCAAGGTACTGGCATTGCCCGACTCGAAAATCGCCGCAAATACGCTACGGCCATCGGCGCTAACGGCCAGCGCGCGCGGATCTTCACCGTTGATGGAGATGCGCTGCGCCGTGGCGGGATTGGCCGCATCGAACACCAGCACCCGATTAACCTGCGAGCAACTGACAAACGCCCGCCCCTGCGCGAACACCACATCGAACGGCTCATCGTCGGTAGCCAAAGTCGCCCGCACCTGCCGCAACGCGACATCGACAATGCTCACCGAATCAGAAATATGGTTGACCACCCACAACTCGCCATCGTTGCGAAACTTCACCGCCACCGGATCGATACCCACCACGACATGACCCGCAGCCACTGGCGCGCCACTCGAAATGTCGAACAGCTGCACACGCTGATCCGCGGTATGCGCCACCGCCAGCACTCGCCCATCCGGACTGATATCCAGCGCCCGGATCGGGTGGTTCTCCCAATTGACGAAGGGAACCTCGGCGGCGCTCGCAAATGAGGCAAGGGTCAAGACAAAAGCGAGCGCGATGCGCGGCATGTTTTTTCCCGGGTGGTGATGCGGCGTGACTGCCGCAGTGGAAGTTTACGCAGTGGTTCCAATCTTGAAAGAATTGATCGTCAGAGAGGCAATAACATTGTCCGCCGGCCAAATTCAATGGAATCCTCAACAACGAAAAGAGGTAATTCAGGGATTTCGAGACAAGGCGAATATTCAAATGCACGACAGGGAGCCG
>JBBQQV010000199.1:0-5992 GCA_038215505.1 Lysobacterales bacterium | reverse complement strand
CGCCATAGGTGGGATTGGGGAGCATGATCCAACGCTCGCCCCACCAGGCAAGGTGGGCTGTCATCGCCTGATAACGTCCCGCACGATCGGCTGGTGGATCGACGAAATCGCCCAATTGATCGCCAAGCAACAACAGCACCCGATGCCGCGCGCCCACCCAGCCACGACGCGCGCTCTTGGCGACCTCTGGTGCCCTTGGGTCGCCTTTCAAGAATAGATTGCTGTGATCCGCAAGCATGGGGAATCCCAGCGCCAAGAGGTTGTCCGCCGTGGCACTTTGTTCGCCCGCATGGTTGCGATTGGTCACGTAGTACACGGTGACTCCGCGCGCTGCGGCATAGCTGGCAAACTCCAGCGCACCTGGCAGGGCGAGCGCACGGCGTTCGTTGCTCCAGGACTGCCAGCGCTCACTACTGAAGTTGAGGTTATCGCGCACACCGCGCGCCTGAAACGCGCTGTTGTCGAGCATGGTCTCGTCGACATCCACGATGATGGCGGGCGGCAGCGATTCGAAGCCACTTCCAATTCTGCGCTCGGCCGGTGGCAAGGCGTCCCAGTCGGGGCTCGCCAAGGCAAGGTCCAACTGCCGACGGGCCTGCGCAAAGCTGCCGCGCATGCTGGCTTGATACTCGGCCGATGCCTGCATCCACAGGGTGGCGTGAAGGTTGTCATGGGCGGGCGCCAGTGTGACGGCCGGCGGCTCCGCTACACGTGTGGATTGGCCGGCACAGGCTGACAGCAGCAGACTGGTCAGCAACAGGCCCAAAAGTGGCGAAGGGCGCTTGGAAAGACGGGCGATCATTGGGTCTTGCCTCAGGTTTGCCAGGAAACCGGCGAGTCTACACCGGCCAAATGTCTTGTCCGTGGCGTGGCGCGGCGTGACATTGGCGCAGACGAGCAAGTCGGCTCTACGATCTCAGCGGGCGCGCGCTGGTAGAGCGGAGCTTGCTCCGCTGAGCTTCACCCGCGATCACTCGCGCAGCATGTCGGCGATTGCGCTCAGCCGATCCTTGGTGCGCATCGCTACAGCCTCGACATGCTGCGCTTTGTCAGCGCCGTCGCGCAGCAGGTCGTCGGCCGGCAACTCGGCCAGGAATCGACTCGGCAGCAATCGTTGCAGCGATCCGAATCGGCGCGCGAGTCTCGAATAGCTCAAGGTGAGCGTGGCGCGAGCACGAGTGATGCCCACGTAGAGCAGGCGTCGCTCCTCGTCCAAGCGACCTTCCTCAATACTCGCCTCATGCGGCAGCAAACCATCCTCGACGCCCACCACAAATACATGCTCGAACTCGAGACCCTTGGCCGCGTGCATGCTCATCAGGCGCACCGCATTGCCGGGCTCGCCGCGATCCGCGTGACTCAGCAGGGCGAGTTGCGCGGCCAGGCCCGCTGGCCCGGCCCCGCGCGCGCCATCCAGCCAGCCCGCCAGATCATCCAGATTGGCGCGCCTGCGGGCGAATGAAGCCTCGTCACGACACTCCGCCCGCAGTGCCCGCAAGAGGCCGCTGCGTTCCACCGTGGCTCGACACAATTCGGCCGGCGTCGCTTCGCTCCCAAGCGTATGCAGCCCAGCAATGATGTTGCCAAATTCTGCCAAACCCGCCGCCGCGCGTGCGGGCAGCAATCGCAGCAGGCCCATGCTGGTGGCGGCGCGTGACAGCGGCAGTTGAGCTTGCCGCGCCAACTCGGCCAACTTGGCCACGGACGCGCTGCCGACTTCGCGCTTGGGCGCGGCAATCGCGCGCAAAAATGCGGCGTCGTCATCTGGATTGGCCAATACCCTGAGCCACGCCAGCGCGTCCTTGACCTCGCCGCGATCCAAAAACGCAGTGCCACCGGTCAAGTGATAGGGAATCGACAACAACTGCAGCGCTTTTTCCAGCGGCCGCGACTGGTGATTGCCACGAAACAGCACGGCGAAGTCGCTCCATTGCGCACGTCGCGCATGCCGCAGGAAACTGACCTCGGCGGCCACCCGCTCGGCCTCGTGCTCGGCCTCGCGACACTCCCAAACGCGGATCGGCTCGCCCTCCGAATGGTCACTCCAGAGTTTTTTGACGTGTTCGTGCGGATTGTTGGCTATCAATGCGTTGGCGGCGCGCAGGATACGTCGCGAGCAGCGATAGTTCTGCTCAAGCGCGATGACTTTGAGCATCGGATAGTCGCGACCCAGTTGCTGCAGATTTTCGGGATTGGCGCCCCGCCAGGCATAGATCGACTGATCGTCATCGCCGACGCAGGTGATCGCGCCGCGTGGCCCCGCCAACAAGGTCAACAGTCGGTATTGCGCGATGTTGGTGTCCTGGTATTCGTCTACCAGCAAATAGCGAAACCGCTCGCGCCAGGCGCCGGCGCAGTCGGGATTGGCACCCAGTATTTCCGCCGGCAGGCGAATCAGATCATCGAAATCGACTGCGTTGAAGGCCGCGAGGCGCGCTTGATATTCCATATAAGCAGCGGCGGCTTCCCGCTCGCGCGGACTGCTGGCGACTTCGGCGGCTTGGGCCGACGTGAGGCCTTGGTTCTTTGCCTGCGAAATCAAACCACGCAGTGCATCCACGGCATCGGCCTTGGCACCTTTGGGCAGAAATTCGCGCAACAGGCCGCTGCTGTCATCTGTGTCAAAGATCGAGAAGCCTCGGCGCAGCCCGGCCGCCTCTGCCTCGATCTGCAGAAAGCGCAATCCCAGCGAGTGAAAGGTACTGACCGTCAGCGCCTCGGCGACATCGGCCTTGACTCGCCCGGCTACGCGCTGGCGCATTTCGCGCGCCGCTTTGTTGGTGAAGGTGATCGCCGCGATCTTGTTCGCTGCCACGCCCTCATGAGCCACCAAGTGGGCGATTTTCTCGACGATGACCCGCGTCTTGCCGCTGCCGGCACCTGCCAAAACCAACAATGGTCCGGCGCAATAGCGAACCGCTTCCAGCTGGGGCGGGTTCAGGTCGGACATTCAGACTCAGCCATAGCGGTCAGACAGGGGATCAGGCGCGAGCGGGCCGGCATTCTCGCATTCAGGACGCCTGCCGATGGTCACATTGGCCACCCCACCCACGACTAACGGCCCTGTCGCGCCTTCCAGCGCGCGCCTACATTTCACTCATGGACTGTATTTCCCGATGTGTTCTGCAATTGGAGGCCCTATGTATCATCGTTTCAAGCCCTTGTTTGCTGCTGTCTTGGCTGCTCTGCTTAGCACCCAGGGGTTGGCACTTGCCGCCGATAAACGCCAACCCGATCCCACAGCGACGAGCACCGAAGGTTTCTTGAGCGCGCACCCCGATCTGCGCTACCGGCAGTCGGGGTTTGCCGCCTATCAAGCGGGTGACCACGCGCGTGCGTTCAGCGATTTCAAGCGTGCCGCGCACTTTGCCGACAAGCCGTCACAAGGCATGCTGGCGGAGATGCTGTGGGATGGCGTGGGTGTGGAGAAGGATCGGGCGCTGGCCTATGCGTGGATGGACTTGGCCGCCGAACGCTACTTCAAGGTCATGCTGATCAAGCGTGAGGTCTACTGGGAGGCGCTTGACGAGGCCGAGCGCGAGCGCGCGATAAGCGTCGGCCAAGCGCTGTATGCGCAATATGGCGATGACGTCGCCAAGTCGCGCTTGGAGCGCGTGCTGCATCGTGGCCGCATGCAAACCACCGGCAGCAAAACGGGAACGGTCGGTACCGGCAAAATCGAGTTCCAAACCCCCAGCGGCCCGATCAGCATCGACGCCACTTCCTACTACCATCCCGATTACTGGGAGCCAGAGCGTTATTGGGCTTGGCAGGACAAGCACTGGAAAGAGCCGCCAACCAGCGAGGTGAAGGTCGGTCCGCTTGAAACTTCGGACACGAAGGACTAGCAGCCGGCGGATTCGCGATTAGTAGGCAGCAAAACCGGCGGTTAAACTTCGCCCATGGCCAAGCTATATTTCTACTACTCGGCAATGAACGCCGGGAAGACCACCACCCTGCTGCAAAGCGCGCACAACTACCGTGAGCGCGGTATGCGCACCTTGATTCTGACGCCGCAGCTAGATGACCGCTGCGGTCGCGGGGTGGTGGCTTCGCGAATTGGTTTGCGTGCCGAGGGACGCATATTTCTTGGCACCGACGACATCGAAGCGCTGGTGCGCGAGGACATCCGCGCGCACGGAGAATTGCATTGCGTGCTGGTTGACGAAGCGCAGTTTTTGAGCAAGCCGCAGGTGTGGCAGCTGAGCGAAGTGGTCGATCAACTCAAGGTACCGGTGCTGGCATTTGGTTTGCGCACCGATTTTCGCGGCGAGTTGTTCGAGGGCAGCCAGTACTTGCTGGCCTGGGCGGATTCGATTTCCGAGATCAAGACGATCTGCCACAGCGGCAAGAAAGCAACCATGGTGGTGCGCGTCGACGACAATGGTCGTGCGGTGACCGCCGGGCCGCAGGTGGAAATCGGCGGCAACGAGCGCTATGTCTCGGTGAGTCGCGCCGAATTCAAGAAGATCATGGCTGGCGATGGTCAGCGTGAACTGGCGCAAACGCAACTGGCTTTGGATTGAAGGCGCATTGAAAGTGGTCAGTCGCCATGTCCACGCAGATGGGCACGCCGACTTGATTTAACTGATTAATAACGCAGGCGCAGCACCCGCACCGTTACCCTTCCCAGGTGGATGCGGTCAGCACATAAAGTGGCGTGCGGCCAAGTTCAATGTCCGTTCGTGCTGAGGTATCGAAGCAATGCGGCAAACTGGATGTTCGTCGCCGGCCTTCGATAGCCGAGGCCGAACGGGCCGTTAGGGCGCGGCGGCTCGTCACCTTGGTGAGCGGCTTCGTTGGCAGTGTGAGTGTGTTGATTTCCGGGCGAATCCGAGTGCGATGACTTGACCGATCAGCAATCGTTTCGGTCGCGCTTCGCAGACGTTCGTTGTTTTCCCCTGCGCCAGCCAATCCGGCTGGCGCTTTCGTCTACACAGGTGCCTTTCTTTCCCGATGTATCTCGACTACTACGGCCTCAAGGAACCGCCGTTCTCGATCACTCCTGATCCGCGTTTCGTGTTTCTCAGCGAGCGCCATCGGGACGCGCTCGCGCACCTGTTATATGGCATCGGCCAAGGCGGCGGCGGCGGTTTTGTGCAACTGACTGGCGAAGTCGGCACCGGCAAGACCACCCTCTGCCGACTGCTGCTTGAGCAGCTACCCGAAAACACCCGCATTGCCCTGGTGCTGAATCCGCGGCTGTCGCCGATTGAATTACTGGAGACCATTGGCGAAGAGCTGAAACTGGATTTGAGTGGCCGCCGCGGTAGCTTGAAAGGCCTGGTCGACGTGCTCAACGCGTACCTGCTGGATGCCTACGCGCAAGGCTTGCGAGTGGTGCTCATCATCGACGAAGCGCAGAACCTGTCGGCTGAAGCGCTTGAGCAAGTACGACTGCTGACCAACCTCGAAACTCCGACGCAAAAACTCTTGCAGATCATCCTGCTCGGTCAGCCCGAGCTGCGCGACCTTTTGGCCCGCGATGACTTGCGGCAGTTGGCGCAACGCATCACCGCGCGCTACCACCTGATGCCGCTCAGCAGCGATGAGACCGATGCCTACGTGCGCCATCGTCTGAGTGTCGCCGGCTGCGCGCGACTGCCGTTCACCAAATTGGCGCTGCGCCGATTGCATGACCACGCGGGTGGCGTGCCGCGCTTGATCAACATCATCGCGGATCGCTCCTTGGTCGCCGGTTATGCGAAGACGCTCAACCAGATCGGCGAGCGCGAAGTCGACATCGCCGCCGCCGAGGCGCTGCCGCCGAGCAAGCGCAAGATCCCGGTAATTCGATCAACGTGGTTGGCCGCCGCCGCCCTGGCTGCGGTGATCGCGGCGCTGGTGCTGGTTCCGCGAGGCCGCGACGCGCCGCCTGCCACCGCCGAGCCCAGCATTGATCCAGCCGCCGCTGAAGCCGCGCTTGGCCGTGCGGATGACACGGTCGATCCGGCCTTGCTGGAAGCGCACATCGCCGATGCGGTTCAATCCA
>JBBQQV010000198.1:0-6018 GCA_038215505.1 Lysobacterales bacterium | reverse complement strand
ATACCTGCCACGCAAAGAGATTGCCGCTTTGTTTGGTTTTCGCCTCTGGTCTGACGATCACATCGCCACCCTGAGATTTCATGACGGGCGGCTTATCGTGCCGAACGCTCCAAGACATCGCGCAGAAATGGCACGCTCAGGCGGCGTTTCGCGGCGAGGCTTTCGCGGTCGAGTTGATCGAGCAAGGTGGTGAGGGTGGTGAGATCGCGGCCGACTCGACGGAACAGGTAGTCGAGGGCAGCGTCCTCCAGCGCCAGGCCGCGGCGTTGCGCGCGGGCAACCAGCAGTTCGCGTCGCTGTGCTTCGGGTAGCGGTTTCAGGGTCAGCCTGAGGCAATGCGATAGCCGCGAGCGCAGGTCCGGCAAGTCGAATTCAAGCTCGGAAGGCGCTGCGCGAGCCGCATAGATCAGGGCGCCGCCTGCATCACCTTGGCGATTGTGCAGGGCGAACAAGGCACTTTCGAGTGGTGTTGGGGGTATCGGCAAAGCGTCGAGGCCGGGCAAAGTCCCAGCTTGCGGATCGGCGTGAGCAGCATCCAGTTCGTCAATGCAGATCACATCGACGCAGGGCTGCGCATCGAGCGCCTGCGCTGCATGTGTTTGCAGCGTCGCCAGCGGCAGGTAGGCGACGCTCTTGCCGGCTTCGCTCGCCGCCGCTGCACAGGCCAGCAAGAGGTGGGTCTTGCCGCTGCCGCTGGGGCCATCGATGTAGACCCGTTGGCCATTCTGTATCGCCGCGAGCAGCACGCGCGGTTCAGGCGCATCGATGGGCAAAAAACAGTCGAAGCGCTGCTCGATCGGGTAAGGCAGCGCCAACGGCAGCTGAGCGGTCTTACTCACGCGGCATGGATGGCGCGTCGACACTGGCCACCGTTGTAACGGTGGCGTCATTGTTTGGCGGCTCGGATCGAACCGTGGGATCCAGGTCACCTGCCATCAGCACAGGCACCGCCGCGCCATACAACCCGCTGCTCGTGTAGCGCTCATGCGCATAACGCAACAGCACCATTACGATCGCTGCCACCGGCAAGGCCAACAGCACGCCCAGGAATCCGAACAGTTGGCCGCCGGCCATGATCGCGAAAATCACCGCCACCGGATGCATGCCAATGCGATCGCCGACCAGCCACGGGGTGAGCACAAATCCTTCGATGGTCTGACCGATGGCAAATACGGCCAGTACCAACCCGACGTGCAGCCAGTCGCCGTGTTGCACCAGCGTGGCGATGAGGGCGGCAATGACACCGACGATGCCACCCAGATACGGAATAAAACTGACCAAGCCGGCCGACATGCCGATTAACAGCGCTAGATCGACGCCGACCAAAGTCAGGCCAATCGAGTAGATCGCGCCCAAGGCCAGCATCACCGACAGTTGCCCGCGCAGGAATGAAGACAGCACGGCGTCGGACTGCAGCGCCAAGCGCTTGATGACGGGTTCGATGGCGCGCGGCAGCAGTTGGTCGATCTGCGCGACCAACGCGTCCCAATCACGCAGCAGATAGAAGGTCACCACCGGCACCAGCAGCAGGTTGGTCAGCACCAGCACCACGGCCAATCCGGACTTCGACAATCCACCGAGCACGGAGGTCGCAAAGCCGCCGGCTTGCTTCCAGTGTTCCTTCAGCAGGTCAACCAGACTGGTGACTTCGATACCCTCGATGTCGAAGCCAGTGCGCGCCTTGATCCACGGCAGCACCGTGTCTTGGCCCCACGCCAGATACACCGGCAAACGATCAATGAAACTGCTGACCTGGCGCTCGACCATGGGCACCAGCAGCAGCACGAACAACACCACCGCCAGGGTCATCAAACTGAACACCACGCACACGGCCGCCGTGCGCGAGAGCTTGCGCGCCTGCAGCCGATCTACCAGCGGGTCGCCCAGATAAGCAAGCAAGGCGGCCGCCGCAAACGGCGTCAGGATGGGTGCCAACAGGTAGGTCAGACCGCCCACCAGGAGGGTGAATGCGACCAGTTGCCATTTTTGGGTGTCGGTCATTTGGGGCTAGTGGCTAGTGGCTAGTGGCTAGTGGCTAGTGGCTGGGGGCTGGGGGCTGGGGGCTGGGGCTGCAAGCCTAAGGTAGCCCGGATGCGGCGGAGCGGAATCCGGGCTACGGTAACAATCGAAACCGGTGCACTTCGGTGGGGTCGACTTCATTGGGATCGACATCACTGGGATCGACATCAATCGAAGTATCCGAGTTGGCCGCTTGATCGACGGTCAACAAGCCAATGCCGTTGGCGCTGCGGGTAAAGCCGGCGATGCCGGTGCTCATGTCAATGATCAGCAGCATCGCATCTGCTTGCGCGCTGGTGAGATCCACTTCACGCACGATAGGCATTCTGCGCAGTTGGCCGAGTAGACGCGCATAGTCTTCGGCCGATCCAATGCCAGCGACGCGGATGTTGAATCGTCCCGGCGAGCCGGCACTGGCAAGATCGATGGCATAGCGCGCTGATAGCGCGTTGGCAGCCAGTTCCGCACCCGCCGCCAGCGCGATCGCCGAATCGGCATTGCTGGTGGACTCTCGAGCCAACTGCTCGCCGTCTTGCAGCACCTGCCACTCGGCCACCCACAGCGCACCTTCGCGATACAACTTGCCCATCAACACCGTGCTGCTGTTGTAGCGCTGCGCAGCGGCTTGCGCCGTGGTTTGATCGGACGCCCACACTTTGGCGGCGTCGATGCGTTGCTGATCTTCGACATCCAGCAAGGGGTAGGTCAGCCGCAAGCCACGCTGGGTCGCGCGTGCGGTCAGTGCGGCGACCGCTTGCGCTTGCGCACTGCCGAGCAAGCGCGGCCCACGCCCGTCATCAATCGCCAACCACACCACCGGCTGCGGGCGCGGCTCAGGCCACAAGGTGCGACCGGCCGCGCTCAAGGCGCGATCCACCGCGCCGGCCTCAAATCGGGCAATCAGATAAGTGCGCCCCGCTTGCTCGTCTTGCCGATAGCGAAACTGCTGCACCAAGGCCGCGGCATCAGCCAAGGCCGAACTTAAACGCGAGTCGTTGGCCGCGCCCGGATCGCCGGTACGCTTGACGAACACCTCACCCAGCGCCGCAGCCAAGGCGGCAAGTCGGTCTGGCTCGGATTGCGAAACCACCGCGACTTCGCCCTCATACGCATCCAAGGCTTGCGCGTGCACTGAGGACGGCAATGCGCTGGCCAGCATGCAAGCGAGCAAGCCTCCGAGCAAGCTTCCAAGCATTGATAACGACGTCCGCATTGCGCCTTTCCTATTCAAGCAGTGACCGCATGGTGCCGAATGCCGACGTTTGCGTCCATGCGGCGGCAAGCTTGTTGGCGTCGCCTGATAAACTGCGCGCCCTTTGACGCCACTGCGGACGCCTCTGTGACCACGCCATTTAAACCGCTCACTTACCGCGATGCCGGGGTGGATATCGATGCGGGCAATGCCTTGGTCGAGCGCATCAAACCGCTGGTCAAGCGCAGCTTTCGACCGGAAGTGATGGGCGGACTCGGCGGCTTCGGCGCGCTGTTTGATCTGTCCGGCAAGTATCGTGAGCCCGTACTGGTGTCTGGCACCGATGGCGTCGGCACCAAGCTCAAACTGGCTCAACAACTCGGCCGCCACGACACCATTGGTATCGACCTGGTTGGCATGTGCGTCAACGACGTGCTGGTGCAAGGCGCCGAGCCGCTGTTTTTTCTCGACTATTTCGCAACCGGCAAGTTGGATGTCGACACCGCAGCGGCGGTCGTGGGCGGGATTGCACTGGGGTGTGAAATGGCGGGCTGCGCCTTGATTGGGGGCGAGACCGCCGAGATGCCCGACATGTATCCGCCGGGCGAATACGACCTTGCCGGATTTTGTGTGGGTGCCGTTGAAAAGGCCAACTTGCTGGATGGCCGTTTGGTTGCCGCTGGCGATGTGCTGATCGGGATTGGTTCCAGTGGCCCGCATGCCAATGGCTACTCACTAATTCGACGCATTCTGGAACGCGCAGGACGGCCGCTTGAACTCGACCTCGGCGGCGTCAGCCTCGTCGATGCGCTGATGGCGCCGACGCGCTTGTACGTCAAGCCCATGCTCGACCTGTTGGGCAAGCACCCCGTCCATGCCATGGCCCACATCACCGGAGGTGGCTTGTCGGAAAACATCATCCGCGTGGTGCCAGAGGGCTTGGGATTGAGTATCGCCGCCAGCAGTTGGACGCTGCCCCCGGTTTTCGAGTGGCTGCAAACCGAAGGCAGCGTGGCGAAAAGCGAAATGTGGCGCACCTTTAATTGCGGGATTGGCTTTGTGTTGATCGTCGCCGCCGATACCTGCGCGGGCGTTGAAGCAGCGCTCGATGCGCAGCAATTACCGCATTGGCGGATCGGTGAGGTGGTCAAGGCTGGCGCAGGCGAACGCGTGCATATTGGTTGATGACTAGGCAATCTGCGCCAGCACAGAGGTGAGTCGTCCCGACCAAGGATTACTGCGCGTGGCCGTGCTTGCTTCGGGCGTTGGCAGCAATTTTGCCGCGCTGCTTAAGTCGTCTCAGGATGGGCACCTGCCGATCGCCTTGATTGGCGTTTTTTCGGATCGACCCTCCGCACCGGTGTTGGCGCGCGCGCGCGCCGCCGGCATCGCTGCGCAATGTTTGCCGCCACGTGACTATGCAAGCCGCGATGCCCACGAGGTAGCTCTTTTCGCCGCCGTGGATGCTGTTCAGCCCGACCTCATCGTCTGTGCCGGCTATATGCGCATCTTCAGCAGCGCAGCGCTGCTTGGACGTTCGCAGAAAATGCTCAATATCCATCCTTCCCTGTTGCCACGGCATCGCGGTCTAAACACCCATCAACGCGCGCTTGACGCGGGTGATAACGAGCACGGTGCCAGCGTGCATTTTGTGACTGCTGAGCTGGATGGCGGGCCGGTAATCGCACAGGCAATAGTCGAGGTGCGGGCAGACGACGACGCCGAGACGCTGGCGACGCGAGTGCGCCGGCGTGAACATCCGCTGCTGTGCGCGACGGTCGGCTTATTTGCGCAGGGACGTCTGGCTTTACCCGACGGCGTGGCCGAGTTGGACGGAAACTTATTGCAATTTCCGCTGCGCCTGGATCACGCAAACGAACTGAGGGACGGCCATCCATGAGTCGCTATGCATTTGCCTGGCCACTACACGGGACGGGGCGGTTATTGCTGATGTCAGTCATAACTTTGTCTGTCGTGGCATCCGTCGATGCCAGCGAGTTGCGCGCGTTTGAGGCGACCTACGACGTCTACATTGACGGCAAGGCGCAAGGGCGCAGTGACATGCGTCTGCTCGAAGAGACCCCCGGTCATTGGCTGCACACCGTCGAGGCCAAAGGCACCAGCGGCTTGGCCAGACTCTCAGGCTTTACGGCCACCCAGACCACCCGCTTTCAGATTGTGGACGGGCGCCCACGTCTGCACAGCGCGCAAGCGAAAAGCGAGTATTTGATTCGTAGCCGCGAAGTGAACACACAGTTTGACTGGGAAGCCGGCGTGGCCCGCTGGGAAGGCGATCTGAATGACGATCAGCGCGCGTCGACGCCACTTTCCGAACGCGCCGTCAATGCGGCTTTGCTCAATGTATTGCTTGCGGTGGACAGTACGGCAGCAGCCACCACCAGCAAACTGGAATATCGCTTGTTCGAGCGCGGTAGCGCCGAAGTGGTGGATTACGTGGTCGGCCCAGCCGCGACGATCAAGGTGCCCGCGGGCGAGTTTGAAGCAGTTCCCCTACGCGGCGAGCGACCCGCCAAGAAGCGCGTCATCACCGCCTGGTACGCCGCCAACCTGCCGCCCACGCCAGTGCGTCTGCAGCAGATTGAGGAAGGCAAGCCAAGCTACGAGTTGAAGCTGGTCTCCGTAACGCCATAACCGCGGAGGGCGAATCCCCCTTTGTGGGGGGGGCGGGGGGGGGGGGACGCGGGGGCCCGGGGGGGACATAGGGCCCGGCCGGGCGCCCCCACAACACCCGCGGCCCCCCACAAAAAAAGTTGGGGGGGGACGGGTGTTTGGGACGCGGCAAGAGG
>JBBQQV010000197.1:0-6023 GCA_038215505.1 Lysobacterales bacterium | reverse complement strand
GTCAAGCGGCGCAACTCACCGTATGCCCCGCATGACAGGCAGGCGAAGACGCGGACGACCATGGACTGCACGCCGCACATGGTCGCTCCCGATGAACGTGAAGTGCGACCCGCAAGGATGGTGGCGAAAATGTGGTCGCCGAACAATGTGGAGGGCGGCTTCTTGGTCTAAACTAACAGTATTGAGGCCTGACCCCACAATCCAGTCTTTTCAAATGGCCTTTTTGTGTGATCCGTCGCAAAGTGGCACATTGCCGGAAGCCTTGCATCCACAAAAATAGACAGTCGTCGATTCGGTGGCTGTGTATTTCACCGGCGTAAACACTCCATCCACTTTATGGGAACCATCACAATACGGCTGGCTCTTGCTTTTGCCGCAAGAACACCAGTAGTAATCCTTGCCCTGTTCAACGGGCGTTGCAAATGGAGTGTCGGAGGCGCGAACGGCTGAAGGCATAAAAATCTCCTAAGGCTGTGACGTAGAAATTACGATTGATTCATACACGAATGCTACAGCTTGGTTCAACTGACGCGGGTACGTGGCCAACCGGATGATTCTGTGGCTGCCGCCGCCAAAGCCAAACCAGAGCCGCGCTGCGCCGCTCCGAGCGTGAGAGGCAATCGATTGGGCCCACGACGGGGTGCCCAAGGCCCGCAGGGCAAGACCGGCGCGACTGGCCGTGGCCCGAAGCGCCAGGAGCTGCTTGCGGGGTCTTGCGTGGGCTCGAGCGATTGCCTCTCACGCTCTCAGGGCTACCGGCACCAGGGAGCACATGGACAGCCTCTCAAAGCTCTTTCGAATGCTCCAGCGCTTCGTCAACGGATTTCATGAAGTCGGAAATCCGGATGGGTTTGGTCACGTAGCGGAAAAAACCGGCTTTGATTCCGTTTTCGATATCGATTTCCGATGCGCTGGCACTTACCGCAATGACGGGGATATGCGCGGTCAGGGGTTCCGCGCGCAGGATCTGCATCGCATCAATTCCACTCATGCCCGACAGGTTGATGTCCATCAAGATCACCTTGGGCAGCAATGTGCGCGCCAACTCGATCCCGGTCGGGCCATTGGTCGCAGTCAGCAGGTTCAGGTCGGCGCGCCTGCCAATCAGCTGCTCCATCAGATCCAGATTGGCCGGATTGTCTTCCACGTAAAGCAGGGTGTGCACGAGCAGGTCGGCGGGGCGCGCCGGTGGCGCCAGTGTCACATGTGCCGCTTTCACCGCGTCAGGAAACGCGGCGGTGGCCAGCTCCAGTTCAAACCAGAACGCACTGCCTACCCCGACTACACTGTCGACCCCCATTCGGCCGCCCATCAATTCGACCAGCCGTTTGGTGACCACCAGCCCAATGCCCGTGCCTTCTTCGCTACCACCTTCTCTGCCAAGGCGATTGAAGGGTTCAAAGAGCTGCGCCAGATGCTCCGGCGTCAAACCATCACCGGTGTCGCGCACACCGACGCGAATCGAATGGGGAGGGCACAGGGCGCTGTCCACGACAACTGAACCATTTACCCGGTTGTACTTGATGGCATTGGACAGGAGATTGACCAGCACCTGCTTGATTCGGATTCGATCTGCAAAGACGAAGCAGTGCTTTTCAATGCGCGGGAATGTCATGGCGATACCGCGCCTATTGGCCTGTGTTTCGACCATCCCCTGGCACTCCAGCAACACCTCATGCAGTGAAACAGGTTCTCGAAACATGGTCGCCCGGTCGGACTCAATCGTTGCAAGGTCAAGGATTTCATTGATGAGTTCCAGCAGGTACCAGCCGGCTTTGAGTATCTGATCGACGCTGCGCTTCTGGCTGGACGAGGGTGGTGGCACGCCGTTTTCAATCAGTTGGGCAAAACCCAGAATCGCGTTGAGCGGGGTGCGCAATTCATGGCTCATACTGGACAGAAAATCCGATTTGGCGCGGTTGGCTTTGTCTGCGACCGCGACCGCGGCCTCCAGCTCGGTGTTCTTTTGTTGCAGCAGCTTCTCGATTTCCCTGCGCTCGTCTTCGACCCGTTTGCGCGCGGTGTTGTCGGTGCCGATCAGCAGGTAGCCGATGATGGCGTCTTGCGCATCACGCAGCGCAGTGACCGACACCACGGCAGGAAAGCGACTGCCGTCCTTGCGGATATAGGTCAGCTCATAAATGTCTTCAATGCCGCGTGAGGCCTTGAACACCAGCGCCTCAAAACCAGGGGTAATGGGAGTGTCCAGCTCCAGGCTCAACACTCGGGCGCGCTCAACCACTTCTTGCGGATCAGAAATATCGGCTGGCGTGATCTTATTCATCACCTCATCGGCTGTGTAGCCCAACATGCGCTCGGCCCCGACGTTGAAAATCTGGATGACGCCGTTAGCGTCGGTAGCGATGCTGGAGAAGTTGGCGCTGTTAAAAATAGCGTTTTGCAAAGCGGATACACGCGAAAGCGCCTTCTTCTGCCGAAACAACTCAACAAATACTGCGACCTTGCTGATCAGCACATGCGGATCAACGGGTTTGTAGAGGAAATCAACTGCGCCGAAGTTGAAGCCCTTGAATTGCCGCTGGCGGTCATGGGCACCCGCGGTGATAAAGACGATCGGCACATGCTTGGTGCGCTCGCTGCCGCGCATCAGCTCAGCCAGCTCAAAACCATCCATGTCGGGCATCTGCACATCCACCAATGCAAGTGCGACCTCGTTCACCAGAACAATTTCCAGCGCATCGGCACCGGAGCGCGCCATCAACACGCGAACATCGGGAGCCCGCAACAAGGCCGACATGGCAATCAAGTTCTCTTCAAGGTCGTCAACAAGGAGGATGGTGGTGGTGGTTTTCATGCGGTGCAGTCGAAGGGTGCTATCTCTTTCGGTAAATGCGTTCGTGCCCGTCGAAGGTCTCGAAAACGGGGGCGCGCGACGGCACGCCCAGGCTCTCCTTGGAGCCCAGTGCCAGGAAACCGCGTGGCACCAGCGATTGCGCGAACAGGGCAATGGCGCGGTCTTGCAGTGGATGCTCAAAGTAGATCAGCACGTTTCTGCACAGCACGAGATGGGTCTCTGTGAAGTCGCCGTCGGTCGCCAGCGAGTGATCGGTAAAGACGGCGTTTCGGCGCAGGCGCCTATCGAAAATGACCCCGTTGTAGGCGGCCGTGTACCAGTCCGACAGCGAGCCCTTGCCGCCAGCCTCGGCATAGTTGCGCGAGAAGCCCGCCACACGGTCCAGTGCGTAAACACCGGCGTGTGCTTTGCGCAGCGCCTCATCGTTCACGTCGGTGGCGTAAATCATGGCGCGGTCCAGCAGCCCCTCTTCCTCCAGCAGGATAGCCATGGAGTAAAACTCCTCGCCAGAGCTGCAGCCAGCAATCCATATCTTGAACGACGGGTAGGTCGCAAGAATCGGCAACACCTCGCGGCGCAAGGCCAAAAAGTGGGTTGGATCGCGAAACATGTCGCTCACCTGTACCGTGAGATAGCCCAGCAGCACCGACATCGCCTGCGCGTCGTGCAGCACCCGCCCTTGCAGCTCCGAGAGCGAGGCGGCCTCAAAGTGCTGCATGGCCTGATGCATCCGCCGCCGCAGGGACGACAGGGCGTAGCCGCGAAAATCGCAATGGTACTGCTGGAAGATGGCCTCCAGCAGCAGTGTGAGCTCTATGTCAAACGGTCCGCCGCCATGGTGCTCCAGCGGTGTCAGCGGTGTCAGCGGCTTCATCGCTTGCGCATCCAGACGCGCAGCAGCGACAGCAGCTTCTCCACATCGATGGGTTTGGCCATATAGTCGGACGCACCCGCCGCAATACACTACTGCTGATCATCCTTCATCGCCTTGGCGGTGAGCGCGATGATGGGCAGCAGTTGCCAATGGGGCTGCTCACGGATGGCGCGCATCGCTGCAAAGCCATCCATCTCGGGCATCATGATGTCCATCAGGACCATGTCGATGCCACCGCTTTGAAGACCCGCGATGCCCTGCTTCTCCAACAGGGCCAGCGCCTCCCGACCGTTGCGCGCGATCACCATCGTGGCGCCCAGTGGCTCCAGTACGCTGGTCAATGCGAAGACATTGCGTACATCGTCCTCTGCCAACAGGATGCGTCGGCCCTCAAACGTGACGTCGCGGTTGCGGGCCTCGCGCAGCATTCTCTGGCGATCCAGGGGCAGCTTGGCCTCCACCTGGTGCAGGAACAGCATCACCTCATCGAGCAGCCGCTCGGGCGAGCGCGCGCCCTTGATGATGATCGAGTGCGAGTACTGGCTGAGCCGCTGTTCCTCGTCGCGACTGAGCGCGCTTCCGGTGTGGACGATGACGGGCGGGTGCGAATAACGCTCGTCGGCAGCCATGCGCTCCAGGAGCTGGTAGCCGCTGAAGTCGGGCAATGTGAGATCGACAACCATGCAGTCGAACGTCGCGGCATGCAGGGCGGCCAGTGCGTCGCTTGCGGTAGCCACCGACGTGACGCTGACACCACCCTGGCCCAGCAGCGCCTCGATGGCCTGGCGCTGGTGCGCGTTGTCTTCGACGACCAGCACACGACCCATCGTTTGGTCCAGCTTTTGCTCCATGCGCTGTATGGCGCGCAACAGCTCCTCGCGCTTGACGGGCTTGAGCGTATAGCCCAGCGCGCCGAGCTCGAGCGCCTGTTGTACATGGTCTGCTGCCGAGATCATGTGCACCGGAATATGGCGCATGGTGGAATTGCGCTTCAAGCGATCAAGCACCGTCAGCCCGGAGTGGTCGGGTAGTCTGACATCCAGCAGGATGCCCACCGGGTGGTACGCATGAACCGCTGCGATGCCGTCTTCGGCGGAGGGTGCGACGACCACCTTGAAACCCCGCTCACGTCCCAGTTCTACCAGGATGTGGGCAAAGACTGCGTCGTCCTCCACCACGAGAATCACGCGGTCCGTCGGGGTGATGGTGTCGCGGTCGTCGTCCACAATTTTCGCCACCGGGATCGGGGCAACGAGCGCGCGCACCGGCGCTGTCACGACCGGTGCCAAATCAGCCATGGGAGCCGTCGCCGGGCCGAGCGTTGCGGTGGTGCCGGGTGTCCCGAGCCAACGCGGAACCGTCAACGTGAAGGTGCTCCCCACGCCTGACGCACTGTGCAGCGTGACATCGCCCCCCAGCAGGCGAGAAAGCTCCCGTGAGATCGACAAGCCGAGCCCCGTGCCGCCGTACTTGCGGTGGGTGCTGCCATCGGCTTGGCGAAATGCTTCGAATATGAGGCCCTGATGCTCGGGTGCAATGCCGACGCCGGTGTCGATGACGCAAAAACGCACCAGCGCCACGCCATCGGCAGATGTCAGCGCGTCGACGGTGAGCTGCACCGTTCCGTGTTCGGTGAACTTCACGGCATTGGACACCAGGTTCTTGAGCACCTGCTGCAGGCGCTGGCCGTCGCTGACGATGGTGTCGTTCGGGTCCTCGATGGAGGTCTCCAGACGCACGCCCTTCTGGGACGCGATTGGGTCAAACGTGCGGCGCAGTTGCTCAACCATCGCACGCAGCGAGAGCTTCTCCAGATGCACATCAACCTGGCCGGCCTCGATCTTCGAGAGGTCAAGAATGTCGTTGATGAGCGTGAGCAGATCGGTGTTGGCACTGTGGATCGTCTGTGAAAACTGCACCTGCTCCACGGTCAGGTTTTCATCTGCGTTGTCGGCGAGTATCTTGGACAGGATGAGCGCGCTGTTGAGCGGTGTACGCAGCTCATGGCTCATATTGGCAAGGAACTCGGACTTCACCCGGTTGGCGCGCGACAGCTCGTCCGAATGCACCGTCAGTTCATGCTGGGCGCTCTCAAGTCCGTCTTTCTGGGCTTGCAACTCTTCGGATTGGGTTTCGAGCTGGGTGTTGGTTTCCTCCAGTTCCGCCTGCTGCTCTTCCTGGCGCACGGCGCTTTCCTGCAGTGCGCGGCTTTGCGCTTCGAGCTCTTCATTGGAAGCGCGCAACTCTTCTTGCTGACTTTGCAGCACCTCACTCTGCAGCTGTGATTCTTCCAACGCGAGCGCAAGCGCCTTGTGCAGTTGCGCTGTTCTCAGT
>JBBQQV010000196.1:0-6032 GCA_038215505.1 Lysobacterales bacterium | reverse complement strand
CTTGGGCACCCAGGCGCACATCAAGGTGCAGGCGGCTGATGAGGTCAACCGCATCCTACCGCCGCCTGCCGGCAGCGTGCAGCTGGTGCTGGAAGACAAGCGCGTGCAGCGCCTGCGCTCGATCAACAACTGGCAGCAGCTGCGCGACACCCTGGATGGATTAGCCGAAGTGGTCGCAGTCTCGCCGGTGATCTCGGGGCCGGCTTTCGCCTACCGCGGCGCGGCGCTGAAGTCAGTGGCGCTGGTGGGTATCGACCCAGTTCGGTATCAGCAGATCATCCCGATCGCTGACGACATCATCGCCGGCCGCTTTCGCGTCGGCGCCGGGGACGCCGTCATCGGCAGAATTCTTGCCGATGACCTGGGCCTGCGCGTGGGCGACAAGCTGCGTCTGGATGGCGGGCAGAACAGCACCAGCATCGTCACCATCGCCGGCATCTTCGAGCTGGGCGTACGCGAACTCGATAGCCGCTTCGTCTACCTCGATCTCAAGCAGACGCAGTCGCTACTCAACCTGCCCGGCGGGGTCACGGTGATCGATCTGACGGTGCGCGAAATCTTTGCCGCCGATGAGGTCGCAAAGCGCATCAGCCGCCTGACCGGCATGAAGGCGGAGAGCTGGATGCAGACCAACGCCCAGCTGATGAATGCGCTGACCTCGCAAAGCCTGTCGACCGGCATGATCAGCGTGTTCGTGGCCCTGTCGGTCGCTTTTGGTATTGCCAGCGTGCTGTCGGTGAGCGTGGTCCAGCACACGCGCGAGATCGGCATTCTGCGGGCGATGGGTGCCGGGCGCCGGCAAGTGCTGGGCGTGTTCCTGCTGCAAGGCGGCGTGTTTGGATTGATCGGCGCGCTGTTCGGCGGGCTGGCCGGATTGGCGCTGGTCTGGGCGTTCAACACCTTCGGGCCAGGCTTGTTCTACATCCCGCTGCCACCCAGTCTGATCGGGGTCGCCATGGCAATTGCCACGGTCACCGGCGTGCTGTCAGCGGCGGTGCCGGCGCAACGGGCGGCGCGGCTCGATCCTGCCGTGGCCATTCGCTATGTCTGAGCCCGCGCCAAAGGCATCGGCGCCGGCACAACCCATCCAGACCGTGTTGCGCCTGGAAGGCGTGCGTAAGTCCTACAACGTGGGCCAGGCCAACCAAATCGAGATACTGCACGGCATCGATCTCAGCCTTGATCGCGGCGATTTTGCCGCCCTGATCGGCCCGTCCGGCTCGGGCAAGAGCACGCTGCTGAATCTGATCGGGCTATTGGATACACCGACCTCGGGCGAACTCACCCTGCTCGGCCAGCCTACCCGCGCCATGGGTGATGCCGGCCGCACCGCGCTGCGCAGTCGCGCCATTGGCTTCGTATTCCAGTTCCATCATCTGATCCCGGCCTTCAGCGCAGTCGACAACGTGCTGATGCCGCTGATGCTGGCCCAAGGCAAACCCAGCCCAGATGACATCGAGCGCGCACGCAGCCTGCTTGGCGAAGTCGGGCTAGCCGCGTTGGCCGACAAAAAGCCCAACCAGCTCTCCGGCGGCGAACAGCAGCGCGTCGCCATCTGCCGCGCACTGCTCACCCGCCCCGCCCTGCTGCTGGCCGATGAACCCACCGGCAACCTCGACACCCAATCCGCCGCCGACGTCTTCGCCCTGCTGCGTCGCTTCAACCAGTCCTTCGGCTGCGCCGTGCTGCTGGTGACCCATGACCCGCGTCTGTCTGATGCCTGCGATCACGCGTTCACTCTGGTGGATGGACAGCTCGTTGGCGCGGCGGCGACTGCGGGACAGCCCGGCATCGCCGCAGGCCCGACCACATAGTGGTTGAAGCACCGCCGATTAGACTGCGCATAATCGGAAACGACGTTGGGGCGTTACCCTGACCGTAAAACACCGCCGAGTTGATCAGTCGCGCCCTGACCTTGATCGACTCACATATTGCGGATCCCGAACTTACGGCGGAGGCTGCAGGACGAGGCGCTGGCGTCTGCAGACGGTCCTTGGACCACCATTTGTTTTGGAGACGGGAAACCACAGACGCCGCAATTCGAACAAGACGAATTTAGCAGGCTGCGAGAATGATGGGCTCGGAGGTATCCGCTGCGTGCAGCATTGTTGAAATCGCTATGGTCTGCGGATTCTCTGACCAGAGTAGCTTCAACCGGACATTCCGCCGACACTATCGTGTGAGCCCGGGCGAGCACCGGCGCACAGGGCCGGCCGTCGCCAATGCGGAGACTTTACCTGAGCAACCCTAAGCGGTGTGACAGCGACACTGACCTGATCGAAGTCGCACGCCTTTCGTCTGGTTACCGTCCGTTCCTGGCCGATTGCCGCCGGTCATGTTCTCGCCATTTCTGGGCAGGTGAATTGGCGAAACGTCTCGTTCCCATCGCAATCCCGGTCAGTTCGGCGGGCTAAGTGTTTCACCGTTACTGGCCATAGGCGGCGACACTTGACTGCGCCACCGCAACCAACAATTCCTCTCACCAGGCAGGGCTCGCTATCGCCAAGCAGGGCTCGCTATCGTTGGCGAACTGCCGAGAAAAGTCCGCTATGCCAAATCCGATCCTCCCCGACCTGCAGCCCATCGCATTCGTGCGTTCGCCATACGCCCGCCGCATCGATGCGCCACATCAAGCCACGGTAATCGAGGGCACCGAAACCGGATCTCTCGCCGAAGGCGTGATCGAATTCGTGACTGACTTCCCGCCCTCAGCCTTCCGCGATCTGCAGGGATTCGAGCGCGTCTGGCTGGTTTTCGTATTCCATCGCAGCCAAGGCTGGAAGGCCGAAGTGAAACCGCCACGTGGCGGCGGCAAGCGCAGTGTGTTGGCAACACGCTCACCGCATCGACCCAATGCCATCGGCCTGTCAGCGGTGGAGCTGCTGGCTATTGAAGGACACTCGTTGCGCGTGCGCGGGCTCGACCTGCTGGATGCCACACCCATCCTTGATATCAAACCCTACGTGCCCTACGCCGACGCATTCCCGAACTCCCGCGCTGGCTGGATCGACAGTATCGACGCCGCCCAAGGCCAGCATTCCGCCCCCGGCCCGCGGCGCCCGCGAACGAAAGGCCCGAGTGGCGAGAGTGGCATCTGACCCGAATGGCACTTACTTATGGCTCGTCATCCTGGCAAAAGCCGGGACCCAGTGCTGTTGAAGCTTTGCTACTGGCCGGAAGTGCTGGATTCCGGCCTTCGCCAGAATCACGATTGTTTGCCGCTTGCGCTTTAGTAAGTGCCTTTCGCATCTGACCCCGACGCGCAAACAGTGGCCGGTAAGCGCTGGGGTGTTGAGCCGCCTAGCGGGTTTGCGGTGACACGGATGTCGCGCCAACGTCCGCTGCGGCTGGGAGATGGCTACCGCCACCTAGCCCGGACTTTTCATGAGTCGCGCACGCCCTCGCTAGTCTCCTGACCGCACAGAGGATTCTCTTCAGTCGGACGTAAATCCCGATACCGCGCTCCTTCAGAGAACCCCCTGTGCGATCAGTATCCTGCGCGATCATCGTGCGCATTCATGAAAAGGCCGGGCTAGGTTCCGCCTCAGCTGGACCCCGATATCGCGTTGCACTGGGGTCTCGAAACACTGAAAAACATTGGTCTGGTTTCGCACAGACCCAAGCCTGCTGGCCCGCTATGGTGGTGATCGAATCCACTCTTTAAGTCTCGCCCATGGCATCGCATGCCCATCTCTCAACGAATCATCTCGTCGAGTTGTCCGACCTGTTGCGACTCAAGCTGGCCGAGCTGGAGAGTGATCGCACCTCGCATTTACTGGTCCTCTCGCAGATCGAATCAGCGCGGCAGGCGCGCCTGCAGGAAGCAGATGAAGACGATCCGACTCAGCGCGCCGCTGCAAACGAAGTGGAGACAGCCATTTCGACTATCGGAGGTGATGCGCTCGAGGCGGTCAACCACGCTTTGCAACGTATCCAGAACAGCGGATATGGCGTGTGCGCCGTCTGCAAAACAGACATCCCTCTGGCCCGTCTACGCGTTGAGCCGCAAGCCTTGCGTTGCACAACCTGCCAATCCCTTCACGAGCGGAACCCTTCCATATGAGCCTCTTTCACGCCGTCGCCTTCGTTGATCACCACTCGGCACAGGTAATGCAGTTCGATTCCGAACAGGTGATTCAACATAAAATCCACGAAAAGAAAGCATTTTCGCGCGCGCACGGCAGCGCGGTACGCACTGAACACGAGTTTTTCGACCACGTATGCGATGCGTTTGAAGGCATCGAAGAGGTGCTTGTGGTGGGCGGGCACACTGGCATTGCGGATTTCCAAAACTATGTGGAAAAGCATCGGCCGCTGACGGCAAAGCACGTCGTCGGTTACACCGTGGTGGATCACCCGACAGAAAACCAGCTTGTGGCGATGGCACGCAAGCACTTCAACAAGTTTGACCAGACCGCCGGCAATCAGGACGAGAACTGAGGGGATGCGGCGCGCGAGTGCGGCGACGCACAGACCAGTGCCTGCGATGCGAGGAGGGTTAGTCCATCTTCTTGGGGTAAGGGCATGACCAAATCTTTCACTCAGCGCCAGCTCGACGCAATTTCCGACTTCAATTGGGGGGCCAAGCAGCCCCCGCTTCGGCATCGCAGCAAAGCAAGTGAGGCCGTCGAAAACGCGCTGGCTAAGGTCGATGTCGATGCACAACTGCCCGATTCGAGGCCGGCGCGCCCGGCCAAGCCAGCGGAAGACTTGGCCTGGCACTGACGGCTGAGCCACTGGCGCCCAGCGCAGATCCAAGCGGGCGTGTTGCGCGCACCAGGCGGGTAGCCGGGGCAACCCAAGAATGCGGTAGCGAAAGAGCGCCGCTTGGTTGTGGTTTGCAGTGTTAACCATCCGCTGGCAACAGCGGCCTCGCTCGATAACCCACACACCGCCGCACGCGCCTTGCGGTCAACAAGGGCCAACTCGCGCGGTTGCGCCCGAACACACAGACCAGCAGGATGGTGCCATGCGCTCGATTGAGCCGGCGCGCCTCCTCTTGGCTGAAATGGATCGATGATTCGAGTGTTATTTGATCGGGTAAGAGTCGTTCTTCTGCGGCTGGCGGTGGCCAATGTCTGGCGACCGTCGTGAGCGCCGCAAGATCGCTGTACGCCGCATTCGACCGCTTTCCCACGCGCAAAGGCGCGTCTACGCATATCGCGCGTTTCGCGCCGACCTTGTTTGACTATGCCGGCGGCGGACTGTTGTACGTGCTCGGCGATGACAGCTTGCCCGCGCACCAGATTGAGGAAGCAGTCGAGATCATTCGTTTTTGCGAGCCGATTCCGAATTTTCTCGACCGCGCGGTGGCGTTTGGGCTGCGCTTGGAGGGCTTGCTCGAGGCGCACGGGCAAGACCTGCAAATCTGCCATTTCCGCGATCCTTGGAGTGGGGTACCGATCCTCGCCCGCCAGCGCTCTTGGGCGACGGTGTATGAGGTCAATGCCTTGCCGTCGATCGAGCTGCCTTGCGCATATCCGGGGATCGCCCCGCGCACATTGGACAAAATCCGCGCCAGCGAAATGTTCTGCCTGCACAACTGCGACCGCATCGTCACGCCATCACACACCACCCTGCGCATGCTCTGCGAATTGGGTGTGGATAGCGGCAAGATCAGGGTGATTCCGAATGGTGCCGATCTGCCTGAGCCACAGCTCCGACCCGCTGATGCACCTGCCGACTACATTCTCTACTTTGGCGCCCTGCAATCCTGGCAGGGCGTGGATGTGTTGCTGCGAGCCTTCGCGCGGCTGGCGGATCTGGATGCGCTGCGACTGGTGATCTGCGGCTCAGCGCGCTCGCGCCAAGGGCGGCAGCTGGAGCGCCTGGCCGAGCGGTTGGACATTGCCTCGCGAATCACCTGGCATTGGTCACTACCCAATGCAGAACTAGCGCCATGGCTGGCGCACGCGCAACTCACCGTTGCGCCACTGCGCGACTGTGCCCGCAATGTGGTTCAGGGCTGCGCGCCACTGAAGATTCTGGAATCCATGGCGGCGGGCGTGCCGGTGCCGGGCCCGTGAGCTCGG
>JBBQQV010000195.1:0-6033 GCA_038215505.1 Lysobacterales bacterium | reverse complement strand
GGTCGCAGTGCCAGTCGCTTCACCTGTCGATTCAATGTGACGCTGGCGCAGACCTGCCGATACGGTCGAGCCCGATGTTATGATCCGACCGCGATTCCGCATCACATCGTTGTCACCAATGGCCGTACCGGCGTTTGACATTCCGGGCTATGACTTTGTCCGCGAACTCGGTTCTGGCGGCATGGCGACGGTGTATCTGGCCGTACAGCGATCACTGGATCGCAAAGTCGCGATCAAGATCATGCGTCGCGGCATGGCCGACACCAACACCGAGCAGCGCTTTCTTAATGAAGGCCGCACGATGGCGCGGCTACCGCACGCGCACATTGTCGGTGTCTACGACATCGTTCAAAACGACAGCATCAATTACATCGCGATGGAGTTCCTCGACGGCGGCCTGCTGTCGGAGCGCATGCGCGAGGGCCTGTCGTTGGGTGAAGCGATTACGATCATTGTGCAGATTGCGGGCGCTCTGCAGTTCGCCCATGACAACGGCGTGGTGCATCGCGATCTGAAACCAACCAACGTCATGTTCCGCGACGAGATGACGGCGGTGCTGACTGACTTTGGTATCGCCCGGGCGCAAGGCGCGGGTGCCAGCCGTCTGACCCAGACCGGCATGATGCTCGGTACGCCGACCTACATGAGTCCCGAGCAAGCTACCGCCAGCGAAGTGGACGGTCGTTCGGACCAGTATTCGCTGGGTGTGCTTTTCTACGAAATGCTGACCGGCCACGCGCCGTTTGAGGGCGACTCGCCGATTCAAGTCGCACTCGCGCATGTCAGCCAACCGCCGCCGCCGCTGCCGCCGCAGTTCTCCTTTTTCCAGCCAGTCATGGATCGCATGCTGGCCAAGTTGCAGGACCATCGTTATCCCGATTTGCACGTCTTCATCCGCGAGTTGAAAGCGATGGTGACCGGCAGCAGTTCGCTGATGGCGCGCTTGCAGATCGACCCCAATTCGTCCTCGTCAGAACAACTGCGCGCGCTTGGATTCTCCGACAGCCAGATTCACACAGGTTCGCGGCGTTCGCCCGGCCAGGGCGGCGGTGCGTCAGGCGCATGGCCGTCCACACGCAGCACCGGATCGGGGCAGAAGAACCGCAGCAGTGGCACCGGTCCCGGTGTGCGGATGGGGCAATCCAAGCCGCCACCGTCCAGTCGTCCGGCGTGGTTGATCCCGGGCGTTGCGGTTGCAGTGCTGTTGCTGGCCGTTATGGGCGGCTGGTTTATGTTCGGATCGGGCGGCTCCGGTTCCGACATCGATCCTGCCTTGCGCAGCCTGCTCAATGATCGCCTGCAGAATGTGGATCAGCTGATCAGCGAACGCCGATTGGTGACGCCGGCAGGCGAGAGCGCCTATGACAAGCTCCAGGAGGTCTTGCAACTCGCCCCAGACTGGCCCGAGGCGCAGCAACGACTCACTGCAATCGTCGACGCATTGCGTCAGCAGGCTGAGGCGGCGGTCGCTGCGAAGAACTTTGAAGTCGCCGAGGTGCGTATCGGCGAAGCCTTGGCGGTGATGCCCAAGGACCCAGCGCTGCTGGCGATACAAGCGTCGATCAGTAACGCCCGCATGGGTGCCGAGCGAGAGGGCAAGTTGCGTGACTTGTTGACGCGGGCCGATGCTGCGCAGCGCGCCGGTAAACTGGTCGGTGATAGCCGCGACGATGCGTGGGCCCTGTTGCAGCAGGCGCAGGAAATTGACGCGCAGAGCGCCGACGTCAAGCGCGCCGTGGATGCACTGGCGGCGGTGTTGTTGAAACCCGCGCAAGACGCGCTTGCTGCTGGCCGTTTGGCCGATGCGGAAACTGCCTTGCAAGCCAATTCAGTGCGTCTTGCGGCTGACCCCACCTGGCAGCGACTGAGCGCCCAATTGGCCCAACAGCGCCTGTTGACGGAACAGAAATCCCGTATCGATGCGTTGTTGGCGCAGGCACGCAAACAATTGGCTGCCGGTCGTGCCGCTGAACCGGCAGGCGACAACGCATTGGAAACACTGGCGCGCGTGGCCGAGATCGACCCGGCCAATGCGGACGCGCTGAAAATTCGTGCGCAGAGCGCGGTCGCATTGGCGGCGCTGGCCAAGCAAGCGGTGAGCGCAGGCGACCTGAGCGGCGCCTACAGTCGCTATGAGCAGGCGTTGCAAGCGGAACCCGGCAACGCGAGCTATGCGGCCGCGCGCAAGGACTTGGAGCAAACGCTTGGCGAGCGCGTCACCCAACTTGCACGCGCCTTGACCGATGTACGCACAGCGATTGCCGAGCGCCGCTTCTTCACGCCGCAAACCCGCAGCGCTCGCGACTACTTGGCCGCCGCGCTGCAGCTTGATCCCAACAACGCTCAGGCCTTGCAATTGCAAGCGCAACTGCCGGCGATGGTTCGCGAGGCGGCGCAAGCGATGGCTGCCAATAAGCGGCTCGATGACGCGCTGGCCTTGCTCGCGGATGCGCAGCAGGCGTATCGGAGTGACGCCGAACTCGGACGTCTGGCGACGCAACTGGGAGCGGCGCGGGATCAGGCGCGGGTGGTCGAGGCGCGCTCCGCAAAGCTGCTGAGCATGCGCGGAGCCTTGGCCAAGCGGCCGTTGACGGTGACCGACGTGCGCGATGTGGCAACGGGCTTGCAAGCCTTGCTCAAGGCCGACCCCACGGATTCGGAGGCTGTGCTGTTGCGCGAGCAATTGGTGAAGGGGCTTTCCTTGGACGTTGCCGCGGTTGACGCCGCCGCTGGCCTCGCCACGCTCGCGCCGTTGATCGAACAGGTCGAGAAATCCATGGGTGCGGGCGGCGCCGATGTGCGCAAGCTGGTGGTCGACTTCGCTGCTCGCAAGAGCGTCATTGAGGCACGCGAGGCCGAAGCCTTGCTGGCGCGTCAAGGCGTGCTGGTGTTGAACGCGTTCCCTTGGGCCAACGTCGAGTCGGTCGTCGAGCAGGCCAGTGGGCGCGCTGTCAAATTGCCTGCCGATCCCGCAACGCCGTTAGTGCTGCCATTGCCAGCGGGCACCTACCGCGTCACGTTCCGTCATCCCGATGCCAGCCAGGCGGTGGTGCGTGTGGCCGGTCTGGAAGCGAAGAAGACCCAGCAAGTCAGCGCCAGCTTCCCCACCATCAAGGCGGATGATTATCTGCGGCGGGCTGGTTATGCGCGCTAGCGGCTCGGTCTTGCTTGCGATCCTGTTGGCAATGACCAGCGGGCAGGCGATGGCCGACTGGAAACGCGACTATGCCCGCGGTGAGCGCGCGATCACTGACGGCAAGTGGGCGGAAGCGGAAGCCCTGTTTCGTCAAGCCGCTCGCGAAGAGCCAACTCCGGATGCCCGCAAGCGTTTCGAAGGCGTCGTATTTCGCGACTACGCGCCGCAGTATTGGGCGGGCTTCGCCGCATGGCGGCAAGGTGCCTGCGATCGCGCGATGACCTACTGGCAGGACAGCGCCAACAACGCGGCCATGCTGTCCAAGATCAAGGACTTCAAGTCACAGCAGGACCGTGGTTTGGCCGATTGCCAGCAACAACTGGCGCAAACCACGACGCCAACCCCCACGCCCACGCTTACCCCAGTTGCCACCCCCCGGCCACCTGTGGCCACCACCACACCCGTGGCGGTTCCGCCGGTGGCAACGACTGTACCCAAGCCGACCACCACGCCAGTGCAAGTCGCCCAACAGCCGCCGCCAATCACTCCGACTCCGCGACCGACGCCAGCACCGGCCGATGTCAAGCCAGCGCCCGCACAGTTGGTGACTGCCGTCGACGCGTGGCTCAGTGGACGCTATGGCGATGTGCTAGGGGTTGATCCAACGCAAGTGGCCGACGGTCGCGCCAAGGCGCATTTGCACGTGCTGCGGGCCGCAGCGCGTCATGCGCAAGCACAGATCGCGAATGGTGGCAGCTTGGCTTCCGCCGAAGAAGAAGTGCGCTCCGCACGCCGCGCGTTGGCGAGTATCGCGCCCGATCAAGCTCTGTTCTCGCCGCGGTTTCGCGAGTTTTGGAAGCAGACCAAATAGGCGGTAAGGCATGAGCGGTCTAGTTTCGCCACCCGTTTGCCTCGATGGATGCCGTGTCTCGGCTTACGCAATAGTTCCTCCATCAGCAACCTAGGGTGCGTCTCGAACGCAGCCATTGCCGCCGCACGACGGGGTGTGTCGGAGACACACCCTACTTGCTTGCTATCCTTGCCGAACAAGCAGGTCCGCATTTTCTGTTGAAACCTCGACGGTCTCGTCTGCCAACGCCTGCGTCCGCTTGTTGACAGCCACAGCTTGGCCTGAAGGTCTCTCAATGCGGCCGTCTGAAGTTTTTTGATTCGGTGTCAACCGCACGGAATCCTGCGCGGGATTGAGGCGAGTTCATTCCGCGACGCTTCGCGAATCGTTCGGGTTGCGCGCTCAGGTGAAGCAAAAGGTTGTTCCATGTTTTGCTCAGCCAAAAAAAGGGCGCAGTTTCCTACGCCCTTTTTGACCTTCGCTCAGCTGAGCTCAGCCGAGCTACGTATCCACTAATCCCAGCGCATCACACCTGATAGTGACAGCGTGTCCTGCACGTCTGAGCCGTCGTACCCAAAGTCAACCTGAAATTTCGGAAACGCCCAGCCAAAGCCGACTGCATAGTGGGTTTCGTCGCCGCCTGCGGAGAACAGTACGGCTTCGGAGTATGCGGTGGTCGGGTCGCTATTGAAGGCGCTGCTGTCGGGATCAGCGACGAAGCGCAGGTTGCGGTCGCGCTCGCGCCACAGGCCGGCACGCAGGAAGAAAGGGTTGGCGGTGGCAAAGGCGTACTCCATGCCGATGCGCGGCTCGATCCGATCTTTAATGTCAAACCCGTCAAGGAGGAGTTGAGTCTCAGGATCTGTCCCACCAAGAAAACCGTCATCCACTTGGTCGCTCAAGTTGGAGTAGCCAACGTGATTGACATCAAGGCTCAGGGTCAACTGCTCGGTGGCGCGCATACTGAAGCCTAGGCCCAGCGAATCCGGCGCCTTGAACGGCGTACTGAAATTGGCGACCTCCTGTGCAGTGGTACCACTACCCACCACAGTGCGTGCCTGATAGTCGAAGGAGGGCGCACTGCGATAGGACAGGCCGATACTGAAACGGTCCGAGCCTCGATACAGCAGACCAAAGGTGAACGACAAATCGTTATCACTGCCGTTCTGGGTAGTGTTGAAGATAGCGGCATTGTTGGCGCTCGGATCGAATCGCTCGCTAAATGTGTCGATCTCAAACCGGTGGTAGGCGATGCCACCACCCCACGACAGCGCCTCGGTGATGTTCATGCCAAAGCTGACGCCATAGCTCTCGATAGTGAGGTCTGTTATCGCTGAGTAAGGACGGATAATGATTGAGTCGCCAGTGGCCGGGAAGTTCGGCGGGAAAAAAATCTGCTCATTGGTGTAGCTGTTCTGATAATTCAACAACTGGTGGCGATAAAAAGCGATCGACCAATCATCGCGCGGCAACACGAAGGCAAGGAAGGCGAGTTCGTTGGCGTCGTCGGAGGCCGAGCGATAGTTAACACCGGTCAAGTCAAACGGACGCACCGTGAAACTGCCGCTAGCCGGGTAGGGCGTGTCGAACGACAGACGGCGAAACTCGGCCGAGAACTGCTTCGACAAGCCGAGCCGGGTCAAGCCCGCCGGATTGGTGTAAGCGGCAGTGGCGTCATCGGCAAGTCCAAGAAATGCGCCGCCCATCGCCAGGCTGCGCGCGCCAGGATTAGAGAAGCTGAAAGGAATGGTGGCGTTGGTTTCGATATTGGTAATCGCAAGCGCAGGTGCGGTTGCGGCAAGCAGAAGCGCGGCACCGATGCAGGTCGACAAGGACTTCTGATTCATTTCCGTTTTCCCCGGGGTGGACAGATCGAGCACTAGTTTAGCGCAACAATTCTTTAACGGGCATCTCGGGTGCCGAAATTCGCATGGCAGACGTTTGCTGAAGCCGGTCACGATGCCGGCGCGGGCGCGTCGAGCTACCATAGGCACGACGACTGGCGCTGGGCCGGATTGCGAGGAGAAGCACGATGTGGTTTGGCCTG
>JBBQQV010000194.1:0-6076 GCA_038215505.1 Lysobacterales bacterium | reverse complement strand
GGCCCACTTCCGGCACTTCGAGCTTGAACAACTCGATCATGAATTCGGGTGCCGCGCGGGAAATGAACAACTGCGGGCCACGCACTTCGGCGCGCACGTCCAATAAATAGCCACGCACGCGATCACCTGGACGCAACACGTCGCGCGGAATGGCCTTGTCCTTCGAGATCAAGGCTTCGGCATTGCCGCCGAGATCGACATAGATGCTGCCGCGCTCGGCGCGCTTGACGATGCCGGTGATGAGTTCGCCAATGCGACCCTTGTATGCCTCCACGACTTGCGCGCGCTCGGCCTCACGGACGCGCTGCACGATGACTTGTTTGGCGGCCTGCGCGGCGATGCGGCCAAACTCGGCGTTATCCACTTTGGCTTCGATGAAGTCGCCGACCACCGCGTCTTCGCGCTCGTCCAGTGCATCCATCAAGCGCAACTGGCGATCCGGCGATTCCATCACCACGTCGTCAGCCACCACTTCCCAGCGGCGAAAGGTCTCGTAAGTGCCGTCTTTCGGATTGATCGTCACCCGCACGATGACTTCTTGCTCGTGATAGCGCTTCTTGGCAGCCGATGCCAAGGCTGCTTCCATCGCCTCAAGAATGACGGCGCCTTCGACGCCCTTCTCGTTGGCCACGGCGTCCATCACCAACAACAATTCCTTGCTCATCGTTTGCGCTCCATGGGCCTGAAGTGATTCAGGCGGTCCCTTCGGAAGTGGAAGTCTTGGCTGCACGCTCGGGACGGCGTCCCGGCGACTTGCCAGTCGGTTTGGCTGGCGGATCAAACTGCGGCACTAGCCGCGCTTTCTGAATATTGGAATGGTCGAAACAAAGCTCAACGCCATCAACATCGATGACAACCGTCTCGGCTTCGACTCGAACGATCTTGCCGTGCGCACGACGACGCCCGGCAGTCGGCACCGCCAGCATGATTTTCACGGTTTCACCGATGAACGCGGCGAACTGGGCCGCCTTGAAAAGTGGCCGATCAAAGCCCGGCGACGACACTTCCAAGGTGTAGTTGCCCGGCACCGGATCGTGCACATCCAGCAGCGCGCTGACTTCTCGGCTGGCCGCTTCGCAATCCTCAATGCCGACGTGGCGATCAATCGCATCCACATACAGACGCAACATGGCGCGATGGTCACCGGCCTGAAACTCGATCCCCCACAACACGATGCCCAAGCCCAACGCCTCAATGGCGGGGCCGAGTAAAGATTCCAGTTGATCGATCTGTTGGGTCATTCAATCGCCTACACAAAGAAAAAGGGGCACAAGGCCCCTTTCGCGTGGAACATCCAGGTTCCGGGAGCAACGCACATCACGTGCGAGGCCGAGCCCTAAAGCGAAAGAGCCTCACGAGGAGGCTCTTTCAACACGAAACTGGTAGCGGGGGCAGGATTTGAACCTGCGACCTTCGGGTTATGAGCCCGACGAGCTGCCAGACTGCTCCACCCCGCAGCAGTGAGCGCGCAAGTATACGGTTGCAGAAGGCAGGTCGCAAGCCTCCATTGTTGAATCGAGCGAAGTTGAATTGAGCGGAGCTGAATTGAGCATGGTCGCTTTGAGCATGGTCGAATTGAGCAGGCTTTAATTGAGCAAGATCAACTCGACACGCCAAACGCGCTCTGGCACCAGGCAATCAGCGGCCCGGAAAACAGGCCCAGCACCAACATCAGCAGCGCATTGACCGACAGCAACAGGCGCAGTTGCGGGTCGTTGATCAGCCCCGCCTTGCTGGAATCATCGACCGGGTCGAAATACATGACCTTGATGATGCGCAAGTAGTAGTAGGCACCGATCACGGCAAACACAACACCGACGATGGCAAGCCACAGCATGCCGCCGGCGACAGCGGCTTGCAGCACGGCCAGCTTGGCCCAGAAACCGAACATCGGCGGCAACCCGGCCAATGAGGCCATCAGCAGCAACACCAGAAAGCCTTGCCAAGGATGCTTGCGGGCGAGCCCGGCGTAGTCGGATATCTGCTCGGCCTCGTAGCCGTTGCGCGACAGCAGGATCACCGTGGCGAACGCTCCTGCCGACATGAGCGCGTAGGTGATGGCGTAGAACATGGCGGCGGCGTAGCCGACGCTGCTGGGATTGCTTAAGCCGAGAAACAGAAAGCCGACATGCGAGATCGTCGAATAGGCCAACATGCGTTTCATGTTGGTTTGGGCGATGGCAATGACGTTGCCTACCGCCAACGACGCCACCGCCAGCCACGCGATGATGTCGCGCCACCATGCATCGAAGTCTCCCGCACCGCCTTCCAGCAAGCGCCAAGCCATGCCAAACGCGGCCAGCTTTGGTGCTGAGCCGATGAACAAAGTGATCGCCGTCGGCGCGCCTTGATAGACGTCCGGCAGCCACATGTGGAAAGGCGCGGCACCAAACTTGAACGCGATGCCAACAATCAGAAACACCACCCCGAACATCATCAGCATGCGGTTTTCGCCGAGATCGGGACTGGCCGCGTGGATGGTCGCCAGATCAAGGCTGCCGGTGGCGCCGTAGATCATCGACATGCCGTACAGCAACATTCCGGAGGCCATTGCGCCGAGGACGAAGTACTTCATTGCCGCCTCGGACGCCACCGCGCTATCGCGACTCATCGCCACCAATGCATAGGACGACAGCGCCAATAGTTCGAGGCCGAGGTAAACGGTGACCAGGTTGCCCGCTGATACCAGGATCATCATGCCGAGCGCTGCGAACAGGCACAGCACATGAAATTCGCCTTGGAAAAGGCCACGATCAACTAGGTATTGCTTGGCGTAGATGAAAGCAGCGCCCGTCGTAATCAGGATGAACGCTTTGAGGATGTCGCTAGGCGCATCTTTCAAGAACATGCCACCGAACGTACTCACCGCCACGCCATCGCTGCCGCGCAAGATCAAGGTGAGGGTAACGATCACCACCACCAAGGCGAGAAAGTGGGTCAGACCGCGCCGCGCTTGCGTAACGAACAGGTCGATCATCAACAAAGCGAAGGTGGCACCGAGCAAGAACAGCTCGGGCACCATAGGCATGAGGTTGTTGGTGATGCTCATCGTCGACAGATTCCGTACTACAGCTTGGTGGCTGCAAGCTGCAGCGCGAGATGCGAAATGGAGGCGCCCATCAGGTCGGTCAAAGGCTTCGGATAAATGCCGAAAAATAGTACGCCGGCCGCGAATGCGCCAAGCACCAGCGCCTCACGTCCGTTGATGTCCTTCAACGCTGCCACGTGCGGGTTGGCCACTTCGCCAAAAATCACCCGTTTGACCAGCCACAGGGTGTAGGCCGCGCCGATTATCAAAGTCAGCGCAGCCAGCGCCGCAACCATCGGCGAGTATTGGAAAGCTGCAAGGATGACCATGAACTCACCAACGAATCCGGAAGTGCCGGGCAGCCCGGAATTGGCCATCGCGAAGAACACAAAAAAAGCGGCGAACACCGGCATCGTATTGGCGACACCGCCGTAATCCTTGATCATGCGGCTGTGCATACGGTCGTAGACCACACCGACCAAAGAGAACATCGCGCCGGAGATGAAGCCGTGCGAAATCATCTGCACCATCGCACCTTGCAAGCCCAACTCTGCCGCGTCGACACGGCCAGCCTCGCGGACCAGGGCGAACGCGATGAACAAGCCAAGGGTGACAAAGCCCATATGCGAGATCGATGAATACGCGATCAGCTTCTTCATGTCTTCCTGGACCAGTGCGACCAGGCCGATGTAAACCACCGCGATCAGGCTCATCAGGATGACCAACCAGGCCCATTCCGCGCCGGCATCCGGGACGATCGGTAAGACAAAGCGAATGAAGCCATAGCCGCCGATCTTCAGCATGATCGCCGCCAGAATGACCGAGCCGCCAGTTGGTGCTTCGACGTGCGCGTCTGGCAACCACGTGTGCACTGGAAACATCGGCACTTTGACCGCAAAGGCGATCAGGAAGCCGAAGAACAACCACATCTGCTCAACGCCACTGAGCTTCAACGCGGCCATGTCCGCCAACTGCCAACTGCCGCCCTGCAGGTACAGATAGACCAGCCCGACCAGCATGAAAACCGAGCCGAGAAAGGTAAACAAAAAGAACTTGATCGAGGCATACACGCGACGCGCACCGCCCCAGATCCCGATGATGATGAACATCGGAATCAGCATGCCTTCGAAGAACACGTAGAACAGCATCGCGTCGAGCGCGCTGAAGACGCCGATCATCATGCCTTCCAGAATGAGAAAGGCAGCAACGTACTGGTTGACCCGCTCTTCGATGGATGTCCACGCGCCAATGAGCACCAGCACGGTGGTGAAGGTGGTCAAGATGATCAGGGCGACCGAAATGCCATCCACGCCAAGTGCATAGCGGATGTTCCATGCCTCGATCCATGGGTGATTTTCGACGAACTGCATGCTGGCGCGCAGGCTGTCGAATTCGAGGTACAGCGGCAGGCTCAGGGTGAAGGTAGCCAGCGCCACCAACAACGCAAAACCACGCGCAAGTCCGGGCCGATGGCGACCCATCGCAAGCGCAACAACGCCACCGATCATTGGCAGCCAGATCAGGAGGCTAAGCAGGGGCGAAGTGGTCGCCATCAAATCGCTCTCGTTTCTCGTTTATCGACGGGCATTGGCATTGGGTCGGAATCGACTAAAGTCAGCGCAATGCATAAATGAGCGTGCCCAACAGGGCGATCAGCCCGAGGATCATCGCGAAGGCGTAGTGATAGAGCATGCCGGATTGCAATCGCCGGGCGACCGCCGCCAAGCGGTCAACAAAACCCGCAGAACCATCAACCAGAATTCCGTCAATGACCGCGCCATCGCCGCCGCGCCAGAACGCGCGTCCGATCTGCAGGCTACCGCGCGCGAACACGGCCTGGTAAAGCTCATCGATTCCGTACTTGGCCTCGAGAATGCGATGCGGAATGGCAAGACGCTGCTTGAGCGTGGCTGCCATCGCCGGGTTGATAAGGTAGAGGTAGACGGCCAAAGCAAATCCGCCGAACGCCAGCCAAAACACGGGCGATGCCCAGAAGTGCAGACCAAAGCCGACCGCAGCGGACAACCAGCCGTGCTCACCATGCCAGACCGTCTTGGCAACTTCGGCCAAGGTGTTGTGATCCGGAGTGACGGTGATGGCTTTGGCAAAGAAGTCACCGAACAGCATCGGTCCAACCGTGAAAAAGCCGATCGCGACTGAAGGGATCGCCAGCAAAATCAGCGGCAGGGTGACGACCCATGGCGACTCGTGTGGGTGAACGGGGCTTGCATGCGCCACTGGCGCATGCCCGTGAACGCCCGACCCTGGATGGTCGGGCTGGGCGTCTGCTCCATGGATGGCTGCTTGCGACGCACCGAGGTGACTGGCGTGCCCGAGCGCATCATGCGCATGCCCATGGTCGCCCCCCGTATGCCGAAAACGCTCCTCGCCATGGAAGGTCAAAAACAGCAAGCGGAAGCTGTAGAAGCTGGTTACAAACACGCCCAGCAACACCGCCCACATAGCGTATTGCTGCACCCAGCCCCCGTTTGCGGCGGCGGCTTCGGCCGCAAGAATGATGCTGTCTTTGGAGTAGTAGCCCGAGAAGAAAGGCGTACCGACCAAGGCCAAGGTTCCGATCAAACTGGTCCAGTAGGTAATCGGCATGTACTTGCGCAGGCCGCCCATCTTGCGCATGTCCTGCTCATGATGCATGCCGATGATGACGCTGCCAGCAGCCAGGAACAGCAGGGCCTTGAAGAAGGCGTGGGTCATCAGGTGATAGACCGCGCCGGAATACGCCGACACGCCCAGCGCCACGGTCATGTAGCCGAGCTGGGATAGCGTCGAGTAGGCGACTACCCGCTTGATGTCGTTCTGGACAATGCCAATCAGACCAGTGAAGAACGCGGTGGTTGCGCCGATGAACAGCACAAAAGACAGCGCAGTCTCGGACATTTCGAACAACGGCGACATCCGCGCCACCATGAAGATGCCCGCAGTGACCATGGTCGCCGCGTGGATGAGTGCGGAAATCGGCGTCGGTCCTTCCATCGAATCCGGCAACCAGACGTGCAGGGGCACCTGCGCCGACTTGCCCATCGCACC
>JBBQQV010000193.1:0-6109 GCA_038215505.1 Lysobacterales bacterium | reverse complement strand
AAGTCGCACTTCCCTGAGCTCGGAGTGATTACCGATGTGGCGCTGGATCCCTACACCACGCACGGCCAGGATGGCTTGATCGACGCCAGCGGCTACGTGGTCAACGATGCCACGGTGGATGCCTTGGTCAAACAGGCGCTTAGCCATGCTGAAGCGGGTGCGGATGTGGTGGCGCCATCGGACATGATGGATGGACGCATCGGCGCGCTGCGCTTGGCGTTGGAAGCGGGCGGCTTCACCAATACGCGGATTCTGGCCTACTCGGCCAAGTACGCATCGAGTTTTTACGGCCCATTTCGCGATGCAGTGGGTTCGGCGGGCGCGCTGGGCGGCGGTAACAAGCACAGTTATCAGATGGATCCGGCCAACAGCGACGAGGCTCTGCGCGAAGTCGAACTGGATCTTGCAGAAGGCGCCGACATGGTGATGATCAAGCCCGGTCTGCCCTATCTCGACATCGTGCGACGCGTCAAAGATCGTTTCGGCGCACCGACGTATGTGTACCAAGTCAGCGGCGAATACGCGATGCTGAAAGCCGCTGCGCAAAACGGCTGGCTGGACGAACGCGCCTGCGCGCTGGAGGCGCTGACCTCAATCAAGCGCGCGGGAGCCGATGGCATCCTCACCTATTTCGCGCTCGCAGCGGCGCGTTGGATCACGGAGCAACACCAATGAGCACGCCGCAGTTTGCTGTATTTGGCCATCCAGTCGCGCATTCGCTGTCGCCGCAGATTCATGCGGCTTTCGGCAAGCAGACCGGCATCGCCCTCGATTACCGCGCCATCGCCGCAACCCATGAAGAGTTTGCACCCGCTCTGCGTGCGTTTTCCGAGGCGGGCGGGCGCGGTGCCAACCTCACCTTGCCGCATAAAGAGGCGGCGTTCGCGTTGTGCATCGAGGTCAGCGAGCGCGCCAAGCGCGCCGGTGCGGTGAACACGCTGACCCACATTGCCGGCGGCTGGCGTGGCGACAACACGGATGGCGCTGGGCTGGTCCGCGATCTCACTGATCGCGCTGGCTTTGACTTGCGCGGTCGCCGAACCATTTTGCTTGGCGCTGGCGGTGCCGCGCGCGGCGTTGCAGGGGCACTCCTGGAAGCTGGCGTCGCCGAGTTGGTGATCGTCAATCGCACGCCAGAAAGGGCCGACGCGCTGGCCGACAGTCTGGCCGAGCCCGAGCGCGCGCATTCGCGCTATTGGGAGGATCTGGCCACCTTGGGCGACTTCGAGTTACTGATTAATGCCACTTCGGCCGGACGCGCGCCTGGCAGCTTGAAACTACCAGCCGGTTTGATCGCGCCACGTTCCTTGGCGGTCGATTTGAGCTACGGCGAAGCGGCGATTGCGTTCACTGCGTGGGCGCGTGCGCACAACGTGCCGCACGTGCGCGACGGCTTGGGCATGCTGGTAGAGCAAGCCGCCAGCAGCTTCGAGATCTGGCATGGCCGGCGACCGGAAACCGAAAGCGTGTATCAAGCGCTGGCGGCCAAGCGCGATCGCCTGAGCACCGCCGACTGAAGTCCAGGCAAAGCCGCATGATCTCGGTCGACGCTGCCACCCGCATCTACCACTTTGCCGATCCCACCGAATGGCTGGACGCGCAGTCATCGACGCACTACACACCGTCTGCACTGGCGCGCGATGGCTTCATCCATTTGGCCACACAGGCGCAGATCGCCGGGGTGATCGAACGCCACTTGCGCGGCCACGGTCCGCGCGTGCGCTTGATGCTTGATCCCCAGCAATGTGCGGACTCGCTGTTGTGGGAATGGAGCAATACCAGCGGCGATGTGTATCCGCACCTGACCGCGCCGATTGCGCTGGCGGCGGTGATGGAAGCCGTCCTATTCAATCCCGACGCGCCGTGACTGCTTTTTCGTGAGACTCATGCATTGTCGTCCGGCCTGCGGAGCCTGCTGCATCGCCCCATCGATCACCCAGCCTATCCCCGGCATGCCACATGGCAAACCCGCAGGCATGCCATGCGTGCAATTGGATGCGGACTATCGCTGCCAATTGTTCGGCAAGCCCGAGCGACCGGGCTTTTGTGTTTCTTTGCGGCCGAACGCCGATATGTGTGGCGAGAATCGCTGGCAGGCGCTTGCCTTGCTCGATCAGCTTGAGGTGGCGACGGCACCGGCGGCACTGGTTGGGCCGGTGAATTCTGGCATCGCGAGATAACGATCCTTCAGGCGAACGTAATGCTTTGCCGAGTAGTAAAGCTGCTCGATCTCACGCTCTGACAAGCGCCGCGCAATACGCGCCGGGTTGCCCAGCCAAAGCTCGCCTTCGCCCACCACTTTGCCGGGCGACACCACCGCGCCGGCGCCGACAAAGCCATGCCTCTTCACTCGCACGCCGTCAAGCACGCGTGCGCCCATGCCGATCAGGCAGGCGTCCTCAATCGTGCAGGCGTGGACGATGGCACCGTGGCCGATGGTGACATCGGCACCGATCAAGGTGGGCATGCCGCCGGGCTGGGTGAATGGCCCTTCGTGGGTGACATGGATGATGCTGCCGTCCTGAATATTGGTACGCGCGCCGATGCGGATGAAATTGACATCGCCACGGACGACGGTGAACGGCCAGATCGAGACGTCTTCGCCGAGTTCGACATCGCCAATCACACAGGCGGCGGGATCGACATAGACGCGCTCAGCGAGGGTGGGAAAAGCAGCCAGATAAGGTCGAATATTCATCATCGAATGGTGGGGCTTGAGCCATGTTCGACGCAACACGCTCGACGCCATAGCCGTGGCGCTACACTTTGAGCATGACCAGCCAGCCCAGCACCACCATCGACAGCCTCACCACCACCCTCGCCAAACTGCGCACCGCACAGGCGTCCAAGGTGCCCGACCGCGCGCAGCGAGCCGATGACCTCACGCGCTTGCGGGCCGCTTTCAAGGCGGGCTTGCCGGCGATGTGCGCGGCGATCAGTGCCGACTTTGGGCATCGCTCAGTACACGAGACGCTGTTGTCCGACGGCATGACAGTGCTGCGCGAGATCGATGATCTGAGCCGCCATTTGTCGCGCTGGATGCGCCCAAAGCGAGCGCCGATCGATTGGTTGTTCGCACCGGGCCGGTCGGAAATCCGCATTCAACCGTTGGGTGTGGTGGGGGTGATCTCGCCTTGGAACTACCCGGTCAATCTGGCCTTGATGCCGCTGGCAACAGCGATTGCTGCCGGCAACCACGTGTATCTGAAACCGTCTGAGCACACTCCGCAGACCTCGCAGTGGATGGCCGACCTGTTGGCTGCCGTGTTTCCGGCGGATCGGGTGGCGGTGGCCTTGGGCGGTGCCGATGTCGCCGGCGCATTTGCGGCGTTGCCGTTCGATCATTTGTTCTTTACGGGCTCAACCACAGTTGGCCGCAAAGTGATGGCGGCTGCCGCGCCGAATCTGACGCCGGTGACGCTGGAGCTGGGCGGAAAATCGCCGTGCATTGTCGCGCCCGGATATCCCGTTGCGACCGCCGCGGCGCGCATCGCCGCTGGCAAGTGGCTCAACGCCGGACAGACCTGCATCGCGCCGGACTACTTGCTGGTCGAGGCGGCGGATCGCGATGGCCTGGTTGCCGCGCTGAAAGCCGATGTCGGCGCTCGTTACGCGCGCATTGACGGCAATACCGACTACACAACCATCGTCAACGAGGCGCAGTACAAACGTCTACGAGGCTATATCGAGGAAGCGCGCGGACTCGGCTGCGAGATCATCGAGTTGGCGCCCACAGACCCGACAATTGCGGAAAGCGAGCGGCGCATCCCGCCGACCTTGGTGATCGATCCACCGGATGCCTGCGGCTTGATGCGGAACGAAATCTTCGGCCCGATCTTGCCGATCCGCACCGTCGCCAGCGTGGATGCGGCGATCGCCTACATCAATAGTCACGACCGACCACTGGCGCTGTATCACTTCGATCACGACCGCGCGCGCATTGAGCGGGTGCTCAATCAAACGATTGCCGGTGGCGTCTGCATCAACGACACGGTCTTGCACATCGCCCAGGACGGCTTGCCATTTGGCGGCGTGGGTGCCTCGGGCATGGGCCACTACCACGGCCAGCACGGCTTCTTGACCTTCAGCAAGCAGAAGCCGGTGTTCCATCAGGCGCGTTTCTCGGCAATGAAGTATTTCAAGCCGCCTTATGGAAAGTTTGCGAGCTTTCTGGTGAAGCAGTTGACGCGCTGAGGCGTGTAAGCCTGCGGTTATTCAAGTGCAGCGGAGCGAGCTCCGCCCCATCTGAAGCGGGGTGACCGTGGATTCGCTGTTGTAGAGAGGCGCTTGCTGCGCTGCCGTCGCTGCGCTGCCGCCGCTCAACTCATCAAATTGTAAGGCCCACCCTTGGCCAGCGCCCGCTGAAATGCCGGCCTTGCGTGAATGGCGTCGAGAAAACGCTGCAGATTAGGTCGGTTTGACAACTCCAAGCGAGCGCCGCCGGCTTCCACCGGAAAGCTCATCTGGATATCGGCGGCGCCGAATGTCTTGCCGGCAAACCAGCCGCTTTCCGCAAGCTCAGCCTCCAGATAGTCAAAGTGCAGGGCGAGCTGCGGGCCGACGAAATTGCTCATCACTTTGTCGGCAATCGCGCGCGCCACCGGACGCAAAAAAAACGGCATCGGTGCGGTCTTCATCTTGGAAAAGATCAAGGCCAACAGCAGCGGCGGCATCGCCGAGCCTTCGGCGTAGTGCAGCCAGTAGTTGAAGCGCACTCGCGCCGGGCTGTCGGGCGCGACGGAGAACTTGCGCGCGTCGTCAAAATGGTCGACCAGATACTCGACAATCGCCCCCGACTCGGCCAATACCAAGCCATCGACCTCGACCAGTGGCGACTTGCCAAGCGGGTGCAGTTTCTTCAGCGCTGGCGGCGCCAACATGGTCTTGGCGTCGCGCTCGTAGCGCACGACTTCGTAGTCAAGGCCAAGCTCTTCCAGCAGCCAAAGAATGCGCTGTGAACGCGAGTTGTTGAGGTGGTGGACGCGGATCATGGTTGGATCGGATGCCAGGATTCAGGTTGCCAAGCATGGGCTAGTTGGCGGGAAACAGGGTCAATGCCTGCCATCGACACTAAACTGCACTTCCCCCAGAGACGCTTATCTCCGTGACCTCCGACCTTGCTCTCGAAACCCTGTTGTTGCCGATCTTCGAACGGCATCTGCCTTGGCCAGAGGCTGGCGGGGCGCTGTTTCTCGGGGCTCGGGACGGCTGGCCGCTGCATCGTCAGGCCTTGCTTGGGCTGGTCTGCGAAAGCCAGTTCAAGCCGGATGTGGATACCTTGCAGCGATCGGGTATGACGGTCTGCCAAGCCGCAGACGTTGGCGCGCGCTATCCGTTGGTCCTGCTGTTGCCGCCGCGGCAACGGGATTGTGCGCGCGCCTTGTATGCCCGTGGCCTGCAGCATTTGCAGCCCGGCGGGGTGTTGTTGGTGTGTCAAAGCAATAGCGAAGGCGCGAAGTCGGGTGAAATTGATCTGTCGCGCGTGGCCGGCGCGTTGACGGTGATGTGCAAGAACAAGTGCCGCGTGTTCTGGACTCGCCCGCACGAGCAGCGTGATGAAGTCTTGCTGGCCCAGTGGCGCGAATGGGACGCGCCGCGGCCGATTCTCGATGGCCGTTTCTCAAGCCGCCCCGGTGTATTTGCGTGGGACCGGATCGATTTGGCCTCGCAACTTCTGGCCGACCATTTGCCCGCTGATCTTGCCGGTGATGCCGCTGATCTTGGCGCGGGGTTCGGATTCCTCAGCGCCGAGCTGTTGAGTCGCTGTCCGGGAATTCGCTCTCTGCATGCGTACGAGGCGGACGCGCGCGCGCTGCACTTGGCGCGAGGGAATTTACTCCCGTTTGCTGACAAGGTCGCGCTCACCTATCACTGGCATGACGTCACCCAAGGGCTGGCAGAGAAGTTTGATGTGATCGTCAGCAACCCGCCGTTTCATGCCCAACAAGCCGCCGAGCGGCCAGATATTGGGCGGCGTTTTATCGCCGCTGCGGCAGCGGCGTTACGGCCGGGCGGCCGTTTGTGGCTGGTCGCCAATCGGCATCTTCCCTATGAGTCTGAGCTGGTCAACGGGTTCGCCAAGGTGCAGGTGGTCACCCAACAGAATGGC
>JBBQQV010000192.1:0-6125 GCA_038215505.1 Lysobacterales bacterium | reverse complement strand
ATTGCGTCCTCATCGGGGCGGGCGTACGCACGATCGCAGGAAACTTCCTGCTGTTTGAAAAATTGATAAACGTCTTACACACGCACGCTCCGCAAGCTAGGCTGTGCTTCAACACTAAACCGACTGACACAGCCGAGGCCGTACAGCGCTGGCTCTGAAATGCAAGACGACTGTGTGCTTTCCCGAGGCGCAGCTGGCTAACGTCTAAGGATAGATCGCGCGCAGCCGCGATCTGATCCGATTGTTGAACCGGGACTTTGTTTTGGCCTGCTCTTTCGACTGCTGACACTTTCGCCTCAATCCCGGCAACGCGCTTCAGTTGCATTGCTTGCGCGCAGCTTTGCCTCGAAGTCCAACAACCACCGCTTGCAATCCAGCCCGCCACCAAACCCCGTCAGACTGCCATCGCGACCGATTACGCGGTGGCAGGGGACGATGATTGGCAGTGGGTTGCGGCCGTTGGCCAAGCCAATTGCGCGGACGGCGCGTGGTGATCCGATGGCTGTGGCTTGGTCTGAATAGCTGCGGGTTTCGCCGTACGGAATAGTCCGCAGGGCCTGCCATGCGCGGTGTTGGAAATCGGTGCCGGACGCCGCGAGAGGCAAGTCGAACTGGGTGAGTTCGCCGGCGAAGTAGGCAAGCAACTGTTGCCGCGGCTCGCGCAGGTACTCGGCGTCACGTCGCCATTGCGGACCGGTCAGCAGTCGATGACGCGACTGCGCGAACACTACGTAACGGAGACCATCGGAATCGGCTGCAATCGTAAGCGGGCCAATCGGGGTGTCGAACTGATCGTAAGCCAAGTCGTTTGGCAGGTTGGTTTTGCTGGTCACGGGCGGACTCGCAGGTTGGGATGCGTGGCGGTTTGCGTGCTGGTCGAGTTCGCCGAAGTCGTGGCGGCGGTACCCGCGTCCGCCCATAGATGGATCACGGCGTAGGCACGCCACGGTCGCCACGGTTGCGACTGCGCTTCAGCCTCGGCGATGCTGATCGGCGTGCCACCTCCCAGCTGCTTTCTGATGACCAGATCGCCGGCCGGAAATGCGTCGGGATGATGCAAGCAACGCATCGCGATGTATTGCGCGGTCCATGGACCAATGCCCGGCAGATCGCACAGCGACTTCACGAACGCGGCCATAGGCTGGGTGCGTTCGAGGTCGATGGCGCCGGTCGCCACCGCGTTGGCGAGGCTGGACAGTGTGCGTGCGCGGCTGACCGGCAAGCCAATCGAACGCACATCGGCCGTTGCCAGACTTACTGGCGTGGGAAACAGGCGGGCCAGCGGCGCGTCAATCAGCGTGATTGGCTGGCCAAAGCGTTCGACCAGTCGATTGCACAGCGTGCGCGCGGCGGCGACGCTGACCTGTTGGCCAAGCACAGCGCGGACGGCGGTCTCGAAACCATCAAACGCACCGGCAATCCGACGGCCAGGCGAGCTTGCGACCAATGCGGACAGCCGCGGTTGGTTGGCGAGCACGTCATTGATCGCGCTGGGCTGGGCATCCAGATCAAACAGGCGGCGGGCGCGACGCAACAAGTCGGGCAGTTGACTCAGTTCGCGCGTCTCAACCCGCAGACGCAATGCGTTCGCCGCTGGGTCGTGGGTGACGCCAATCCAGCCCGGCGATGTCGCCGGTCCGATCACTCTCCGATAGCTTTTGCCATCGACATGTTCGATGCCAGCGATTGCGCGCACCGCCAGAAATGCCAGCAATGCGTCGAAGTCGAAGGGCGGTCGATAGACCAGCTTCAAGTTCAGCGATTCTGCTGATGGCGGAGCGGTAGTTTTGCGTAGACAGCTCGGCGGCATGCCGCAACCGGCGCCGAACGCATCGTTGAAGCGGCGCAGGCTGCGGTATCCGCTGGCATAGGCGATGTCGGTGATCGGCAATTGAGTTTCGGTCAGCAATTGCTTGGCGAGCAGCAGGCGCTGGGTGGCGTGCACGGCAAGCGGGGCAACACCCAGCCGCTGCACAAACAGTCGCCGCAGCTGGCGTTCGCTGAGCCCCATCTGTGCCGCCAGTTCAGCCAGCGTACCGTGGCTCAACGCGCCATCGCGAATCCGTAGGCAAGCCAGCTCGAAGCTGCGCTCGCCGGCATCGCAGGGCGCAAGGCCAGGTGCCAGCTCGGGTCGACAGCGCAAGCACGGCCGATAGCCGGCTGCGGCAGCGGCGGCGGCATGCTCAAAGTAGCTGACATTGCGCTCCTGCGCCGTGGGTGCGGGGCAGATGGGCCGGCAATAGATGCCGGTGCTGCGCACAGCGATGTAGAACAGACCATCGAAGCGGGCATCGCGCGCGAGGCGAGCGCGCGAGAAAGCGCTGATTCGATCAGCAATGTTTCGATCAAGCATTGGTATTTGCATATCCCTATCGTAGAGCGACTTGACGGCTGTGCTAGCTGGAATCGGACATCAACCTACAGAGCCCAATGCCTGCCCGTGCACCACGCAAGCACTTGTCTGCACCGGCCATGTGCGTGGCAAGGCTTGACCGCTGCACCAAACCGGGTCAGCCTCCAAGCGCAGTCACTTCAGGTCAGCGTTGCGTGAGCAAGTGTTTCGACGAGATGGGACAAGACGGCGAGATTCGCGCCCCGTACGCGCTGGTGGACGCGTGGTTGCGTGAACTGCCGCCGCAGCAATTGGCGCTCAAACGCGCGGAAGCGGAAGTTCTGTTTCGAAGGATTGGCATCACCTTTGCGGTGTACAGCGAGGGCGGTGACCCCGAGCGGCTGATTCCGTTCGACCTGATTCCGCGGGTGCTGGCCCAAGCCGAATGGCAGCGCTTGCGGGTCGGCCTGGAACAGCGCGTGCGTGCGCTGAACGCATTTATCCATGACGTCTATCACGACCGCGAAATCTTGCGCGCCGGCTTGGTGCCAGCCGACCTGATCCTGCAAAACGCCCAGTTTCGCCACGAAATGCTTGGGTTGGATCTGCCGCATCGTGTGTATTCGCACATCGCTGGCATCGATCTGGTGCGCACCGGCCCCGACGACTACTTCGTGCTGGAGGACAACTGCCGCACGCCATCGGGCGTGTCCTACATGCTGGAAAATCGCGAAGTGATGCTGCGGCTGTTTCCTGATTTGCTGCGGCGTTCGCGGGTCGCCCCGGTGGCCCACTATCCGGACGAACTGCTGCAGACCTTGCGCTCGGTAGCACCTGCCAATTGCGAGGGCGAGCCGACCGTGGTGTTGCTGACGCCAGGCATCAACAACAGCGCCTACTACGAGCACGCATTTCTTGCCGATGAGATGGGCATTGATCTGGTCGAAGGCCAAGACCTGTTGGTACGCGATGGTATTTGCTACATGCGCAATACCGAAGGCCTGGTGCGGGTGGATGTGATCTACCGGCGCATCGACGACGATTATCTCGATCCGCTGGTGTTTCGACCCGACTCGATGCTCGGTACCCCCGGCCTGCATTCGGCCTGCCGCGCCGGCAATCTGACTCTGACCAATGCCATTGGCGCCGGTATCGCCGATGACAAGGCGGTTTACATTCACGTGCCCGCGATGATTCGCTTCTATTTAGGCGAGGAGCCGCTGCTGGCCAACGTGCCTACCTTTGATTGCAAGCAGCCGAAAGAGCTGTCGCATGTGCTGGCGAATCTCGATCAGCTGGTCGTGAAAGCGGTGCACGGCTCGGGCGGCTACGGCATGTTGGTCGGCCCGCATGCCAGTCAGCGCGAGCGTGAGGAGTTCGCCACCGTGTTGCGTGCACGCCCGCAGGACTACATCGCCCAGCCGACCTTGGCCTTGTCCACCGTCCCGGTATTCGTCGATGCCGGCATCGCTCCGCGCCATGTGGATCTGCGCCCATTCGTGCTCAGCGGGGATCGTATTCGGGTGGTTGCGGGGGGCTTGAGTCGGGTGGCGCTGCGCGAGGGTTCGCTGGTGGTGAACTCGTCGCAGGGTGGCGGCACCAAGGACACCTGGGTGTTGGAGTCCTGATGCTAGTCCGCATCGCCGCCAGCCTTTACTGGCTCTCGCGTTATGTTGAGCGCGCCGATTATGTCGCGCGACTGGTGCAGGTCGCCGGCCATATGAGTGCGGTGCGTCCGGATGCCGAACTCGGCAGCGAGTGGCGTTCGGCGCTGGTAGCCGCTGGCGTTGAGGAGGCCTTTAGCGAAACGCATGCCTTCAGTGAGGCAGCGGCCATCGATTATCTGGCTTTTGATCCAGAGAACCCGTCGTCGATCGTCAGTTGCATCGAGACCGCGCGACGCAATGCGCGCGCCGTGCGCACCGCCTTGACCACCGAGATGTGGGAAGCCATCAACGGTACGTGGTTGGAGTTGTCGATGCGCCGCCACGCCGCGCGCAGCAGTGATGACTTGATTCGATTTCTTGATTGGGTGAAAGAGCGGGCCGGCCTGTTTCAAGGCATCTACGCTGGCACCATGTTGCGCATGGACGGCTTTCATTTCACCCGCCTCGGCCAGTTTTTGGAGCGCGCCGACAACACCGCCCGCCTGCTCGACGTGAAGTACCACGTGCAATTGCCCAGCGTGAACGACGTCGGCGGTGTGATCGATCACTACCAGTGGCTGGCGATCCTGCGTGTGGTCGCCGCGCGGCGCGCGTATCGGGTGTTGTTCAAGGGCGTGGTCGAACCCAGGCATGTGGCCGAGTTGTTGATTTTGCGGCCGGAGTTTCCGCGCTCATTGCGTTATTGCTATGAGCACCTCGCCAGCCATCTGGACCAGATCAAGGGTCAGGACGCCAACCGCAGCGCTGAAGCCAAGCGTTTGGCCAACCAGCTGCACGTGCAACTTCGCTACGCCCACATCGACACCATCATGAGCGGCGGTCTGCATGAGTTCCTGAGCGATGTGGTCGAGCGCAATGACGTGCTAGGCCGCGAAATCGCCCGCGCGCATCTGTTTTAGCTGATGACTTTGCTGATGTATTAGCTGATCGATTTGAGCATGCTCCTCGATATCGTCCATCGCACCGAGTACCGGTATCCACAGCCGGTGCGGCGAGTAATGCAGGCGCTGCGGTTGTGGCCGGCAGCATGCGCTCATCAACAGCTGTTCGACTGGCAGGTTGAGGTCGGTGGACGCCGGATCGAACCAAAATCGCTGGATGGCTTCGGCAATCAGATGGCGGTGCATGCCGTCGACGGACCTTTGTCAGAATTGACCGTGCAAGTGAGTGGCCGCGTTGAGGTGGCAGACGAAAGCGGCATCGTGCGCGGCACCCGCGAAGCACTGCCAGCATCTTTCTACCGCGGCGGCACGATGTTGACCACGGCCGACAGGGCGATCACACGCTTGGCGCGCTCGGTGCGCAATGACGATGCGCTGGTCACCTTGCATGCCTTGATGACGGAAGTGCGCGACCGGATCGAGTTTTCGCCTGAATACACGGATTCGCAAACCCCGGCAGCGCACGCCTTGCAACTGGGCGCGGGAGTCTGTCAGGACCACGCCCACGTGATGATTGCCGCTTCGCGTGCGATTGGCTTTGCGGCGCGTTACATCAGTGGTTACCTGTGGTTGTCAGGTGAGCGCGCAGAGCCAGCCAGTCATGCCTGGTGCGAAGTGGATGTGGCCGGGCTCGGCTGGGTGGGCTTTGATCCTGCCAACCGCTGCTGTCCCGGCGATGGCTATGTACGCGTCGCCTGTGGCCGCGATGCCCGCGAGGCCGCGCCCATTCGTGGCTGCCGCGAGGGCGGAGCGGATGAGAGCATGCAGGTCACGGTAACGGTTGCTGAGTCTTCCAACCAGCAGCAATGAAGGTAGGTGGCCGATATCGTCCAGCTGCTGGCACGCAACCCGGAGGCCGATCTCGCTGCCATTCGTGCGGTGGCAGCGCCGTTCGATGTGGGTGATCAACTCGATGCGTTGATCGAGCAGGCGGTTGCATGCCGGCCGAGACGCCGATAACGCGTAACGCCCGGCGTCCTCCAACATGGCAGGTTAGGCCCAAGGCAAGGAGTCCGATGAATCCGCCCGTGAGTCGATGAATCTGCTTGCCGAACTCCAACGCCGCAACGTCATCTGCATGGCCGTGCCGCCCGCATCAGGAGCAAACGCATGATCCTCCGCCGCCTCACGCAAAACCTGAAAGAGCAGAACTGGACGGCGATCACTATCGAGTTCGTGCTGCTG
>JBBQQV010000191.1:0-6149 GCA_038215505.1 Lysobacterales bacterium | reverse complement strand
GGCGTCGGTCCGCTCTTGGGCAGCATGTTTGAAATGGCGACATCCGAACGGGCGACATCCGAACGGGCGACATCCACAACCGCGACATCCATCGCGATCAGATCGCCGTCATCCCGCCGTCAATCGTCAACGCATGTCCAGTGATGAAGGGCGATGCCTCCGAGCAAAGAAAAAGCACCGCATTGGCCACTTCAGCCACTTCGCCGATGCGCCCCATCGGATGCATGGCGGTGATCGCTTCCAGGCTTGCCAGTTGCCGCTGCAGCGCGCGCTCGAACATGGGCGTGCGGATCACGCCTGGGCAGATGGCGTTGACGCGGACGCCGATTCGGCCGTACTCAGCCGCCGCGCTGCGGGTCAGGCCGAGCACGGCGTGCTTGCTGGCGGCGTAGATCGCGTGCTTGGGTGCGCCTACCAGGCCCGCCACAGAAGCCGTATTGACGATGCTGCCATGACGCTGACGGGCCATCTGTGCCAGCTCGTACTTCATGCACAGCCACACGCCTTTGACGTTGATCGCCAGCATGCGGTCAAACAAGGCCTCATCGCCGTCCGCCAGTCGACGGGATTCCTCCTCAATGCCCGCGTTGTTGAATGCGTGATCCAGCTGACCGTGACGCGCCACCACACCAGCGATCAAATCCTCGACTTCACCAGCCAAGGTGACGTCGACGCGGACAAACTCGGCTTGGCCGCCTGCCGCCTGTATATCCGCCGCCACCGACCGGCCTGCCACGTCAGCGATGTCGGCCACTACTACCGTGGCACCGGCGTCAGCGAAGGCAACCGCAGTGGCAGCGCCTATGCCGCTGGCACCGCCCGTGACCAGCACGATCTTTCCTGAAAAGTCAGCGTTGCTCATGCGATTCCCATGTCGAATTTGACGGAGTGGCGTGTTTCAGCGTCGGCGGCGTCTTGGCGGCGTCTTGGCGGCGTCTTGGCTGCGTCGATTGAGGCATGCGTCGATTGAGGCATGCGTCGATTGAAGCGTGCTTGCCCAACGCTTCGGCAACGCCTATTCGAATCCGTTGGTGAACACCGCAGACACCTCGATCACAGCCCAGACGGCGATCGCCGCGGCGTTTGTGCGCAGGATCTTCGCCGCCATTGGCTGCGCGTTGGTCATGTTCTGCGGCAAGTCAGTGCTGCGATGGTAGTGCGGATACTGCGACCAGTCGTTCTCGATTGTGAGCAGCGCCGGCACCCCACGGTTGATCCACGGCATGTGGTCCGAACAACACGGGTTGCTGTCAATTATCGTGCGGCTTCCCGGCGCATAGTCGACGGCGAGCTGGGCAAACGTGTTGAGCACGTTGAGCTGGGTTGGTGTGTTGCCGCTCTCCAGCAAGATGTCGAAATCGGTGTCATGCGAGTAACCGATCATATCCATCATCAATGCCAGCTGGACCCGCGGCAGGTCGCCGGAGTCGGCAAGATCTTGCGCGTGGTCAAGCGATCCCAACAAGCCCTGCTCCTCGCCGGCATAACAGGCGAATACCAGGCTGCGCTCGGTCGGCACGTTGACAAAAATGCTGGCCAACTCCAACACCCCTGCGCAACCCGACGCGTTGTCTTCGGCGCCGGGCGTATTCAGCACACCACTGGCGGTGTTGTTGGTGTTGCGGGAGTCGTAGTGGCCGCCGATCACCACCCATTCGCCCGCCCGGCGCGTACCCGGGCGCATCGCAATCACGTTTTCGGCGATCACCGACCCACTGCTGAACGTGGGCGTGGTGGTGGTCAGCCCCATCCCTGCAAAGGTTGCTGCCAACCAATCGCGCGACTGATTCATCTCGCTGCCGCTGGTCGCTGCGCCATAGCTGGACCGATCAAAACTGGCCAAGGTCTCGACCCGCGAAAACCAGCGCGCGGTATCCACCTGCGCCACTACGGATTCGATCACAGGGTCCGCCGCTCGAGCGACGTCGGCGGCCGGCCGGAATTCGCTGGCCAGCACGCTGTTGGCGATCACCGGTTGCGCCTCGTGGCGCGCAGCGACGGGCACCGCCGAGGCACGCACCAGTGCGTGATGACCGATCACCGCGAGCGGTGTTGGGCGATGCTCGGCGTCGACGTCGCAGCCCATCGGCAACAGCACGAGGTCCGCTGCCGCCAATGGGCCGAGTCGGTCAACGACGCTGGCGCGTTGCGCAATCCGCGCCTGCACGTGATCTGGCGCCGCCACCAGCAAGGCATCGCCGGTTTCCAGCCAGAATCCAGCATCGACTTCGGCCTTCAATGACTCAAGCTTGGCGGTGCTCATATAGCGGGTGTCATAGCTCACCGCCGGCCAGCTCGCAGGCGCTGCAGTAGCAACCATGGGCAGAGATAGCAGAAGAGCAGAGAGGTACAGACGCATAGAAAACCTTGTTACTGGGCGGCGTGTGCGGATTGTAGGGTGGTTGGCCAAACGGAACGTGTATAGCCCGCTCGCTGGCCGTTCTGATCGCGGAGCATTGCCTGCACTGGTGGGGAACTCGAAGCGAATCGGCTGCCAGTGGTAGGGTGTCGTGGATGACCGCAGGATCACCGCAGGATCACCGCAGGATCACCGCAGAATCGCAGCAGAATCGTAAGGAGGTGAGGATGCCGTCGGACGTGATTCAGGGCATGGCGGTTGCACTCGGAATCGGGTTACTGATCGGCATCGAGCGCGAGCGCAGCATTGCAGAAGCGACAACCCCGGCACTGGCCGGTGTGCGCAGCTTCACGTTGCTGTGTGTGCTCGGCGCGACCGCGACCTTGTTCGAACCGTGGGTGTTGGGTGTGCTGCTGTTTGCCGTGGCTGCGCTGGTGACCGTCAGCTATGCGCACACAACCCAGCGGGACCCGGGCATCACCACGGAGCTGACGACACTGCTGGTGCTCCTGCTGGGGGCGCTGGCGATGCGCGAGCCGCTGCTGGCGGCCAGCCTCGGCGTGGTGACGGCGGTGTTGCTCGCGGCCAAGGCGCCCATCCATCGGTTCAGTCGTGAGCTGATCAGCGGTAGCGAGCAACGTGACGGTCTGTTCCTGGCCGCGGCGGCACTGGTAGTGCTGCCCTTGTTGCCAGATCGCGCGGTGGGACCCTATGACGTGCTGAATCCTTGGCGGGTCTGGCTCTTGGTGGTGCTTGCGATGGGAATAAGCGCGCTCGGCCATGTGACCTTGCGAGTGGTCGGCGGTCGCTTTGGATTGGCACTGGCCGGTTTTTTTGCCGGCTACGTCTCCTCGACTGCTGCCACCGCCGGCTTCGGTCAGCGTGTTCGTGAGGAGCCGGGTCGGCTACACGCGGCGGTGGCCGGGGCAATGTTTGCCAGCTTGGCCTCGTTGAGCCTGTTCCTGCCGCTGCTGTCGGCGGTGGCACCAGGCTTTCTGCGAAGCATCGCTGCACCCTTGGCGGCAGCCATGCTGGTGACCTTGATAGGAGGCTTGCTGGGCTTGCGGCGTGGCGTCGACGCCGTTGAACAACCGACCGCGAGCAGCCGCATGTTCCGCTTCCGCCAAGCGCTTGTATTCGCGTTGGCAGTGAGCGCCATGTTGTTGCTTTCCGCGGCACTCAACGACTGGTTGGGGCCGCGTGCGGTGTTGGTGGGCACCACCTTGGCGGCGCTGGCCGAGGCGCATGCATCGGCCTTGTCGCTAGGCCAGTTGGAAGCAGGCGGGCAACTCTCGCGCGAAGCTGCGACGTTGGGCTTTCTGGGCGTGCTGGCCGCGAGCAGCCTGTCAAAGGGCGTGATTGCATGGCTCAGCGGGGGGCGAGCCTTCGGATGGCGAGTGGGAGCAGGACTGCTGACGATGACGGCCGCGGCCACCCTCGCCGCTTGGTTGACGCGAGTGGAGGGAGCATCTTGAAGAGCCGGCGGAATCTCACCATCGGGCTGGCTACCCTGCGTTTCAACGCACATTGCTACCCGGCGATTGAAACGTGGCCAATGCGGCTCAAGCGTGCGGCATGATTCGCAACGCGCGTACTCCAACGCATTCGAACCCGCTTGGTAAGCTGTGACTCTCGCCCACCCTGGCTATCTCATGCCGTCCGACTTGCGCCCCGAGCTCACCGCGAAGTGCCTGCAGCTGATCTATTCGCAGTCGGCGAACGCCAACGTGGCAAGCATCGGCGGTGGCGCTTTGCTGGGCGTGCTGTTCTGGGATATCGCTGACCGTCGCATCATTATCGGCTGGGGCCTCGCCTATCTGCTGATGATCTTGTATCGCTTTCAACTCGGACAGCGCTTCCAGCACGCCAACGCGGAGGTGGCCAGCGAGCGTTGGCTGAATGGCTTTCGCCTGGCGGTGCTGCTGTCGGGTGCGTTGTGGGGCGCCTACGCGGTGTATCTGGCGAGCTTGGCCAACGAGATGCAACTCGCGGTGGTGGTGCTCACCGTGGGCGCATTGTTGTCCGGGGCGGCTATCGCCTACTCGGTGATTATTTCGGCCTTTGTCGCGTTCGCACTACCGGCAATGCTGCCGGTCGGCGTCTTTCTGCTGGCACGTGGCAATTCGGATTCCAGTTTCCTTGGCGTCCTCGTCATCATCTGGATGCTCTTCATGTATCGCTCAGCCAAGCGATTTCGCGACTTCGCGGTGCGCTCTCTCGGCTACCAGTTCGAGAACATCAGTCTGGTGCACTCGCTTGCCGAACAACGTGATCGCGCCACCGAACTCGCCGCAACACTGGATCGCCTATCGCAAACCGACGGCTTGACCGGCGTCTCCAACCGGCGCGGCTTTGACCTCGCGTTGGCTGCGGCCTGGCAACAGGCGAGCCTTGCCGGGAAACCACTGGGCTTGCTGCTTTGTGACGTCGATCATTTCAAGGCTTACAACGATACCTATGGCCATCCCGCTGGCGATGGCTGTCTGCGCGCACTAGCTGGCGAGATGGATGCCCTCACCCGTGGGCTTGGTGCACAAACATCACGCGTCGGTGGTGAAGAGTTTGCGGTGCTATGGCCGCAGGCCACGCCAGAGCAGATGGCGACCTTAGCTGAGCAAATCCGGAAGCGCATTCAAGCCATGCAGCTGCCGCACTCGGCGAATGCCGGTGACGGCGTAGTGACAGTGAGTTTCGGCGTGGCGTTTTCTACCGGCTCGGTGGAAATCCTGCTGCAGCAGACTGATAGCGCGCTATACAACGCCAAGCGCGGCGGTCGCAATCAGGTGTACGTCGCGATGCAAGGCCCGCTGCCGTAAAGGTCGCTGCGGCGGTTGACAACCAGTCAACGAAACACCACCGTCCGATGGCCGTTCAAAAGCACGCGATGCTCGACATGGCGACGCACGGCGCGGGCCAGCACTTGCGATTCGATATCACTGCCCATGCGCACCAGTTCACGTGGGGACATGGCGTGGTCGACGCGGGCCACGTCCTGTTCAATGATCGGCCCTTCATCAAGGTCGGGGGTCACGTAGTGGGCGGTGGCGCCAATCAGTTTGACGCCGCGCGCGTGCGCTTGATGGTAGGGCCTTGCACCTTTGAAACTGGGCAGGAAGCTGTGATGAATGTTGATCGCGCGGCCGCACAGCGCAGCACACAATTCGGCTGACAGGATCTGCATGTAGCGCGCCAGCACCACCAGGTCGACGCGCTCGCGACGCAGCAGTTCAAGCAGTCGCTGTTCCTGCTCGACGCGCGTCCCGGCAGTGACCGGCAAGTGGATGAACGGTACGCCATGCGACGCGGCCAATGGGCCCAAGTCCTCATGATTGCTGGCAACGGCAGCCACCTCGACCATCAGTTGCCGGCTGCTGACCCGGAACAGCAGGTCATTCAGGCAATGCCCTTGTTTGCTGACCAATACCAAGAGGCGAGCGCGACGCTGGCCATCGTGGAGCTGCCACTGCATGCCGAACTCGCGACCCAAGCCATCAAATTCATCGCGAAGCCGCTGACCGACTCGAAAGTCGTCAGCGCCAAAGTGGACACGCAGGAAGAATCGCCCGGTTTCATCATCGCCAAACTGCTGGGCGTCGAGGATGTTGCAACCCGCCTCAAACAGCAGCGCGCTGACCCGATACACGATGCCGGGTCGATCCGGGCAGACGACAGTGAGGATGAAATCAGCAGGCGCTTGCACGGCGGTAGGCTCGCGGTGGGATGCGCAAGATTGTCATGGTCTTGGCGATTGCGGACTTGCCGCAAACAAAAAAGTCAGTGGCACCTGCAG
>JBBQQV010000190.1:0-6159 GCA_038215505.1 Lysobacterales bacterium | reverse complement strand
TCGCTCTTGAATCTGCCGACCAAACACACAAAATCATCGCTACCGCAATCGCAAAAACTCGCATCGAAAACCCCTAGATAGAAAGTAAACCCCATTTCCCGATGCCAGCTGCGCGCGCAGGGTAACGAGTTAGGGGGGGGGGGGGCTGAAAACAATTTTTACAACGTGGAACTGCGAAGCCGAAGGTCAGGTAACAACTTTTCATGCGTTCGCACCCTCTTCGGAGAGTCGCTTCGCGATCGCACGCAGATCGTTCGGTAGCGACTTGAGGAACTGTGGGTCGACTGGGTATCGCGCCATCGCCTCGAGCCATCGCCATATCGTCTGGGCCTGTCGCCTGTCTTTGGGCGCTTTCAGTGAATCGCGCCCTGGCTTTTCGGCAAGCCAACGTTTGTGCAGCGCAAACCAGCGCGGGTCAGGCACGACCAGCGCGGTCGGAGTGCGGTCCAGCCCGGTGACGACATGGCGCAACGGCTCGCCGCGCAGCAGCCATTCCTGTTCAGGCAGCGGTACCGGTCGAAACGGTTCAGACGCAGCCGCGCGCAGCACCGACGGCGCACTCAGCAGCTCAAGCTCGCGAGATCCACGCCCGATCGCCTAGAAGGGTCGTTCCTGATTGATTGTGAAACTCGGGTCGAACTCGCGCAACGCAGGCCAAAGGACAGGTTCGTCGCGCTCCTGCGGATCGGTCCACGCGATGTCGGTGTCGCGAGTCGCGTGCAGACGTTGGCCGGTATGCGCTTGCGCTTCAAGCTGGTAAGCGGGCAATGCATTGGTGCCGACCACCATCACCTGTTTGCCTAGCAGGCCTGCACGGTCGAGATGCTGTAACAGTTTGGCCGCCCAAGAGTCGACGACTGGCAGGCCGGCTGCCACGTACATCGCCGCTGCCCGCCTGAGGTCAGGCTGGGTGTCGGCCAACTGCTCTTTGGTGCGGACCTTCCTCGCGCGAAACTGCTCGTAAGTGGCCTGCGTTTCCGCCGATCGCGGACCGAGCGACGGACCACTGCCGGCGTGCCCGTAAACGTGGTAAAGCTAATCCTTGCCCTTGACGGTCTTCCATACCATCCGTCCGTTAACGGCGTCGAGCTCGCGCCACAGCGCCACGGTGGCGTCGTAAGGCATCGCGCAGGTCGATTGCGGCCCGCAGCGCAGTATCGTCCAGAGTGTCCATCAGTTATCCCGCATTGGCCCGGCTAGGCTATTTTGCGGGATAACCGGTCCGCCGGAAACTCGGCGCTGGCCGAACGGGCCGTGGGTGGCAAAGGGCACCTACGAGCCTGTAGGCCTGCTTAAGCGGACGCCCGCATTCTCAGGGGTCGTAGCAACCCTGCTCCCGACGGCAGAGGGGGGCGCGAGGTAGATGTCAAACGCGAATTCAGGACCGACGAGCAGCCCTCGCGCCCATGAACTCAAAACCCGCGATCCCCCGACAAGATATTCCCCAGGCCGCCCAAGACCGAGCCCTCGCCACGACTGCCGCCTTGTTGCGGTGCGGCGGCGTGGATGCGGCCGGCCATGCGTGAGAACGGCAGGCTTTGCAGCCAGATGTGGCCGGGGCCAGTCAGGGTGGCGAGGAACACGCCCTCGCCGCCGAACAGCATCGACTTCACCCCGCCGACGGGTTTTACGTCCATCTCAACTGTTTGCGTATGCGCAACCACGCAGCCGGTATCGACATCGATGCGTTCGCCAGCGGCCAGCTCACGCTCGACGATGGTGCCGCCGGCATGCACAAACACGAGGCCGTCGCCTTCCAGTTTTTGCATGATGAAACCCTCGCCGCCGAACAGCGCCGTCATCACTTTCTTCTGGAAGTGAATGCCGATGGAGACGCCGCGGGCGGCGCACAGAAAGCTGTCTTTCTGCGCGATGATGCGGCCACCGTAGTTGGCCAAGGTCAGCGGGATGATGGTGCCGGGATAGGGTGCCGCGAAGGCGACGCGGGCTTTGCCGCTGCTGCCACTGTGTGAGAACACGGTAGTGAACAGGCTCTCGCCAGTGACGACGCGCTTGCCGGCGCCGACCAGCTTGTCCAGAAAACTGCCGCCTTGGCCGCTGTGCGAGCCATCGCCAAACATGGTCTCCATCTGGATGATGGAATCTTTGAACATCATCGCGCCGGCTTCGGCGACTGCACTTTCGCCGGGATCGAGCTCGATTTCGACGAACTGCATGTTTTCGCCGTAGATCCGGTAGTCGATCTCATCGGCCGTGCGCATGGATGAAGGCGGCGGCACGACTGCCTGCATTTGCGAACCTGTGCCGCCGCCCACCAGCTCGTTGCAACTGCCAATGGGCATCCACTCGGCAAAGCCGGCGCGCCAGCAATGGCCGTAGGGATTGGCAATGGCCTGCGCTTGTGCGGTGGCGTGATCGAATGGGCCAGATTGTTGGCCGCTATAGCTCAAAAACCACTGGGACATGGGAGGGCTCCGCCGCAAAAATTAAAAAAGGGTAGGGGTGTTCAGCCGCTGATTTCTGCATGTAAGCGCGCGCGGGTTTCCGTATTGATGCCCAAGCCGGTCGCCAGTCCATCCAGATAGTCACGCTCGGACTCGCTATCGACAGCGATCGCGAGCACGCAGGCGACATAGACCGGGTGCGCCAGTGAGCGCGGTGTCTGCGCGATCAGTTGCTCGCGGGTGGCGGGGTTGGCCAGCTCGGCTTGCAGGTAGGCGAGCGTGTCGGCATCGTCACCTGCGCTGCGCGCACGCTCCACGATGCGTTGGCGTTCGGTTTCGTCAATCAATCCGTCTGCGGCGGCTGCCGCGATCATCGCCCGCACCATCAATGCTGCCTCCTGCTTGTGCAGGTCAAGCGTCGGTTGCGCGCGGGTGGGTGCGCTCATGCCGGGCGGCGGCGGCGGCGCGCTGAATTGCGGCGTTGATGCGGGTGGTGCCGCGGGCGGAGCACTTGGAGCGCTTGGAGTACTTGGAGCACTTGGAGCACTTAGGGGGCCCGCGACCGCATTACCAGCTTGCTTGGAATAGTGGTCATACGCGGCCATCGCCACACCTAACAATCCAAGGCCCACTTGCGCCTTGTTGATGCCAAGTGCTGAGCCGAATCCACCCCCACTGCGACGGCCACCTCCAAAGGAGCCACCGAGTGCACCACCTACCATTTGTTTCAGCAATCGTTCTGGATCGAACACGATATTGACTCCTTCTTCTAGTCTCATTCGATACAGCGCCAAAGTGGGCTGTGGAAGCGGCCGCTATGTTACCCGCCGGCACGCGCAGCGCTGTGTATGATCCGCGTAGCTGGATTGGCCTGACTGGGTAGGCCGGGTGGTGGGCCACGGGGGATTACCGATGCGGGATGCAAAGCGTAAATTGCTGCGCTGCTTTTTACTGGTGTTGCTCGTAGGGGCCGGACCCGGATTCGCCACCGATGTGACCGGCACCATCGAATTGGTGTCGGCCGGCAAATCGTTGCGCGCCAATGAAGCCGAAGACGCCGTGGTCTATTTCCGACCCAAGGGCTTGACCGCGTTTCAAGCCCCCGCCGAACGCGCGGTGATGAGTACGCGGCGCAAGCAATTCTGGCCACGCATTCTGCCCATCGCAATGGGTACGACAGTGCAGTTTCCGAATGAAGACGTGATTTTGCACAACGCGTTTTCCGCATCCACTGGAAACGCGTTCGATACCGGTGTGTACGCAGCGGGAGAAGGTGCGACTCACACCTTCGCTCGCCCCGGTCTGGTCAAGGTGTACTGCAACGTCCACCACTCGATGTTCGCGCACATCCTGGTGCTCGACACCCCGTACTTTGCGCGTCCCGACGCACAGGGTCGTTTTACCTTGCGCAATCTGCCGGCGGGCGAGGGCAGTCTGGTCGTGTTTCATGATCGCAGCAGCCCGTCGCGACAAGTGCTGGATCCAGCACTGCAATCCGAAGTGACCATTCGCATCGAGCTGACCACGCGCAAGGTGCCTCCGCACGCAAACAAGTTCGGCAAACCCTATGGGAGACCGCTCGATGGCAACCGCTACTGAGATGCCCGCTGTGCGTACGCGGATGCCATTGGCAATCCGGATCTTCCTGCTGCTGGCGCTGTTGCTGAGCGCAGCGGTCGGGACGGCCGTGTTTTTCAGTCAGCAGCAAGGCGCGCGGATCGCATCTGCATCTGTGCAAAAAGCGTTGAGCGCCAGTGGCGAGTTGCAACTTGAGTTTGCAGCCCGTCAATTGGAAGAAGTGGAGCTGAAAATCCAGCTGATTGCGGCGGATGCTGCCTTCGTCAAGTACATCGCCGATGCGCAGGGTGACCGTTTGGGGTTTGATGCCGACGCTGACGCCCGCTCGATTCAAGACCTGCTGACCGAGCGCAAAGAGCAGTTTGGCTTCGATATTGGCATCGTGCTTGATCCAGAAGCCGAGGTGCTGGCGCGTACCGATCAATTCGAGGGCATTGCCGAGAATCTGGGTGAAGATCCGTTCGTGCGCTCGTTCATCGATCCGCCAGCTCCGATCAGCGGTTATTGGCGAATGGAAGGGAAGCTCTATCAGGCCGCCAGTTGGCCGCTGGCGCAAGGCACCGATCTCATCGGCTTCCTGATTGTCGCCAACCAAGTCGATGATCGATTGGGGCAACGGGTGGGCCGGGTCAGCGCCGCCAACATCGCCTTCTTGCTGCCACAGGCGGCAGGTGTCGAAATCATTGGCAGCTCTCTGGAAGGCGCCAGCCTGGAGGCGCTGCGCGCGGCGGTGGCCAGCGACATGTCGGGCCTTGCCAGTGCGGTGCGCGACGGTCGGGCCGTGCCGCGGGTGGAGCTGCTTTTGGGCGGCGCGAGTTGGGTCGGGCAGTTGCAACCGCTGGACGCTGAGGGTGGCGCTGAAATTGGCTCGGCGCTTCAGCTCACTTCGGTTGAGCGGGCGTCGGCGGGCTATCGCGCGATCGTCAATGCGGTCGCACTCACTGGCTTGGTCACCTTGATCATTGCATTGCCACTGTCCCTGTTGCTGGCGAAGGCGAGTCTGCGACCGCTGACGGAAATGGCTAGCGCAGCCAAGGCCGCCGTGGCTGGCGACTATCAAGCGCGGCTCAACGTGGGTGGCAAAGACGAGTTGGCCGATTTGGCGCAAGCCTTCGACTCGTTGTTGTCGGACTTGCGAGGTGAACGCGATATCGAGTCTTACGTCACTCAACTTTCGCGCTTGATGCCAGATCCGGGGGAAGAGGCGGTGCAAGGCGCGGTCAGCGTGTCGGTGCCTTCCGAATTGGTCGAGCCGGAGCGCAACCAACGCTTGTTGATCGCGGTGGAGCAGCGTTCGTTGGGTAGTGCCATCGATTTGCAGACGCCGGCCGAAGCTGTCGCCGAGATCGACGCGTGGAGTCATCGGCTCGCCCAACGCGCCGCCTACTTCGGTGGCCGGATCGTGTTTGCGAACGGTCCCCGACTGTTGGTAGCGTTTGCGCATGGCGATGACGTAGCCACGCTGGATGCGCTGCGCTGGCTCAACTCGGTGTTGCTGGTCTCGCCAGAGGTGGCGGCGGCGATGGCCGCAGGTGACCTGTTGACCGGCAGCAGTGGCGCTGGCGACAGCAGTTTCCCCTTGGCGTTGGGATTGCCGGTGCGCCAAGTCGAAGCCTTGTTGGCCGATTGTCCGACCGGCTTTGTACTGTTGCCGCGCGGGCTCGGCGAGGCCCTGCCAAAGATGTCGACGCCGCAGGCGGTTGAGCGCATCAAGGGCACCCGCAGCGGCAGTATTTTCTACGGAATCAGTGCCGACAAGCTGGCGGGCAACATGCCTACCGATCCGCATGCAATAGAATTGCCAATGGGGTCGATGCCGACCTTGATGGTGAAAGCGCCCGGCGCGACCTCCGCGCAGGCTGGCAGCGACAGTAAGCGCCAGCTCGATCTGCGACCCGGCGCTACCTTTGACAAGCGCTACCGCATCATCTCCGTGCTGGGCAGTGGCGGCATGGGCGTCGTCTACAAGGCGCGTGACCTCGATCTTGATGATGTGGTCGCGATCAAGACGTTGCGACCAAACGCGCTAATGGATGGCGAGCAGCTGGAGCGCCTGAAGAGCGAACTCAGACTGGCGCGCCGTATCACCCATCCCAACGTGCTGCGCACTTTCGACTTCGGCGAATTCCAAGGCTCGCCCTATATCTCGATGGAGTACGTGCGCGGGATGACGCTG
>JBBQQV010000189.1:0-6217 GCA_038215505.1 Lysobacterales bacterium | reverse complement strand
TGCCATCGGCAGCAATCGCTACTTCACTATCGAACGCTAGGATGTGTTCCTCCGCGTAGGCGACGTTTAACGCGCATGTCGATGCGAGCAACAGGTTCAGGAAGATGCGCAGCGCGAGGCTCATGGCATCACCCCGAGCGTAGGCGCCACGCGCGCGCCAGCATCGGCGGTGAAAAACTCGGCATCGCGGAACCCAGCCGCGCCTGCCAGCAAAACCCCAGGAAAGCGCTGGATGCCGTCGTTGAGATCGCGCACCGCACCGTTGTAAAAGCGCCGTGCGTACTGCAGGTGTTTCTCGACCTCGACCAGGTCACGCTGCAGTTGGCTGAAGTTCTCGCTCGCCTTCAACTCGGGGTAGGTTTCTTGCAACGCGAACAGCCGCGTCAGTGACTGCTCCAACTGCGTCTCCAGGCCGGCAAGCTGGGCCGGGCTGCGGGTTTCAAGCGCCTGCGCGCGCAGCGCTGTCACGTTCTCCAGCAGTACGCGCTCGTGCGCGCTGTGGGCCTTCACCGTATCGACCAGCATCGGCACCAGATCGTGCCGACGCAGCAGCTGCACATCAATATCGCTCCACGCCGTCCGCACCTGATTGCGCAAGCGAACCAGGCCGTTGTAAACCACGACGCCCGCCGCGACGACGATGAGCGACACTGCCGAAACGATCCACCACATGCGAGGTCTCTCCGATTCCCACGGCGAGTCTACGATGACACGCTGGCATGCACTTCGAACCTGATCGATGCCGATGTCCGTGTCGAGCGCGTGGCTTCATCCTCGACCCGCCTGTCTTATCCGGCGCACTGCCTCGCTGGGCACGCGACTCACCCGCTACAGGTATCCACCTTCGCCAGTCTTGCTAGCGACGATCATCAGTGAATCCATCAACGCCCCACAAGACACTGGCCGGTTGGCGATGCTCAATCTCTCGCTCGCGCTTTCCACCGCGCCAGCAGATAAAGCAGCGAGCCCACCGCCAGCAACAGCGCCGTGGCCAGCACCGATTGCCAACTGACTTGGGTGAGCAGGGCGAGGCAGAACGCCACGCCGAGCAGCGGCAGAATCGGTCCGCCGCGAAGTTGCCAAGCATCGGCTGGGGCTTGCCGACGAACCGCCGGCATGGCGGCGATGCAGGCGAGATAGATCAGCAGGCGAGTCAGCACGCTGAGTGCGGCGAGCCAGACAAAACTGCCGCTGGCGGCCAGCGCCCACCCGAGCAAGGCGTACACCACGATGGAGAACACGGGTGTTTGATAGCGCAGCGAAATCTGTGCAAAGGCCGATGGCAGCAAGCCCTCACGAGCGAGACTGTAGCTGACCCGCGGCACCGAGAACATCGAGCCGAACAGATTGCCGCCGACCGACAGGATGATGGTGGCTAGCACCAGCACGGCACCTACTGGGCCGAACAGGATTTCGCCCAGCGCCACCAAGGGACGCGGCGTGCTGGCAAGTTCAGGCAGCAGCGCCAGACACACCCATTGCATCAAGGCATACAGCGCGCCGCAAAGCAGCATGGCAGCAAGTAAGGCACGCGGCATATCCCGCTGCGGATTGCGCGCCTCGCCACCGGGAATCAGTCCTGATTCGAAGCCGACGAAGGCGTAAATCATCAGCAGCAGCGCCGCGCCAATATCGGCTTCATGCGTGGGCCATACGCTCGGGGTTGCAAACTGCGTCGTTACGGCAACCAGTTGCCCGTTAATCAATTGGGCGTCAATGAATTGGACGTCCATCAATTCAATCAGGCCGAACCCGGTCAGGGCCAGCAGCGGCAGCAGCTTGCCGACGGTGAGCACACCCAGCGAGCGCATTGCCCAGCGCACGCCGATGATATTCAGCACGGCGATCAGCGCCGTCAGCAGACCGAGGCTCAATACCCGTGGCCCAGCTTCGCCCAAGGTTGGCCAAAAATGCGCCAACGCGCTTTGCAGCAAGTTGAAGTTTGCCGCCAGCGCCGTCAGCCGTGCGATGTACAACGCCCAGCCTGCCTGAAACCCGGCCATCGGCCCGAACGCGATGCCCACATAACGCGCGGGCCCACCGGTTTCGCGGGTCGCACTCGAAAGTTCGGCAAAACACAGCAGCACCGGCGCCATCAGCAGCGCGGTGAGCAGGAACAGCAGGGGACTGAAGTCGCCGACCAGGCGTGCTGCTTCTGCGGGAATGCCGAAGATGCCGGCACCGATCATGCCGTTGATGATCAGCAGCCACAGCGCGCCCACGCCAAGCCGCCGCGGCAGGTGATCGAGTTCAGTGCGTTGCGAGGACATGGAGGGTTTCCTGCGGCATTCATCGAGCCTACGCGAGGACGGCCATTGGTGACCACGCTCGGATTGAGCCGGGCGCAGCTCGAAGCGATCCCATCGATGTGGTCGACCATTGCTTTTGCGTGGCAGCCATCTCGCGACAGGCAGCGTCAGCGAGCACGTTTACAATTCGTGGATGCAAGCCCCAGTCAGCGCTTTGTCGCCGTTCCGGCAGCCGGTTTTCCGAAACGTCTGGTTGGCCAACCTGCTTTCCAATTTCGGTGGCTTGATCCAGTCGGTGGGTGCGGCCTGGCTGATGCTGGAAATGACCCAGCAAGCCGACATGGTGGCCTTGGTGCAGACCTCGGTGGCGCTGCCGGTGGTGATGTTCTCGCTGCTGGGTGGCGCCATTGCTGACAGCTTGGATCGGCGACGCATCATGCTTGCGGCGCAGACCTTCATGTTGCTGGTGTCGGTGACACTGGCGGTGATTGCCTGGCAGAACATGCTGACGCCTTGGCTGTTGCTCGCCTTCACCTTTCTGATCGGCTGTGGCGGTTCTTTCAATGCGCCGGCTTGGCAGGCGTCGGTGCAGGACATGGTGCCGCGTGCACAACTGCCTGCCGCGGTTGCGCTGAACAGCATGGGATTCAATTTGGCGCGCAGCACCGGACCGGCAATCGGCGGTGCCATTGTCGCAGCGGCCGGCGCGGCGACGGCGTTTGCGGTCAACACGTTCAGTTATCTTGGCTTGATCGTCGTCTTGTGGCGCTGGCGTCCGCAGCAAGCGCCGCGTTTGTTGCCGCGCGAGCGCCTGGCCAGTGCGATGGCCGATGGCCTGCGTTACGTGATGTTGTCGCCATCGATCCGCACCGTGCTCGTGCGCAGTGTGGTGTTCGGCCTCGGCGCTGGTGCCGTGCTGGCCTTGCTGCCACTCATTGCGGCGCGACTGGTCAACGGCGGCGCGCTGGTCTACGGCCTGCTGCTTGGCGCGTTTGGCTTCGGTGCTGTGTTGGCTGCGTTGGGCAGCACTCAACTGCGGCAGCGTTTTTCCACCGAAACTATTGTGCGCGGAGCCAGCACAGGCGCGGCGTTGGCGCTGGCACTCGCCGCCAGCAGCAGCGGCATCACGTTGGCTGCGCTGGCGATGTTGGGCGCGGGCGCCGGATGGGTGTTGGCGCTGTCAACCTTCAATGTGACGGTGCAGCTGTCGGCACCGCGCTGGGTGGTGGCGCGAGTATTGTCGCTTTACCAGATGGCTGCGTTTGGCGGGTTGGCCAGCGGCAGTTGGCTGTGGGGATGGGTGGCCCAAGCGCGGGGTGTCGATAGCGCACTGTTGGCCGCTGCGTTGGCGTTGCTCGCGAGTGCGGCACTGGGTTGGCGGCTGCCATTGGAGCCGACAACTGAGCGCGATCTGGATCCGTTGCGGCAATATCGGGAGCCGCAAACTGCCGTGCCGGTTGAGCCCCGCACCGGCCCGGTCATCATCACGGTCGAGTGGATCATCGACGAAAAGGACATCGTGGCCTTCCTCAACGCTATGGCCGAGCGCCGCCGCATCCGGCGTCGCGACGGCGCCCACAAGTGGGCATTGCTGCGCGATCTGCACGCGCCCACAGTGTGGATTGAGCGCTACAAAACCGCGACCTGGTTGGACTACCTGCGCCACAACAGCCGCATCACCCGAGACGATGCGGTGGTACCCGAGCGCTTGCGCGCGCTCCATCGTGGCGATGGTCCACCCAAGGTGCGGCGCATGATCGAGCGCTCCACCAGCCGCCTGCCGTGGGCTGCAAACGACCCGAGTGAAGTGCACGAGCACAGCAGCGATCCCACGCGCGATATCTGAGCTTCGCTGAACGCTGTCGACAGCCGCAAGAAAAGGCAGAATTCGAATTGCGCGCATGCGTGCTGATCCTGTCGAACAGATTTACCGGACAGATCAGTCGGACACGGAGTCAGCTTCTGTTCGCCGGCCTGCAGAAGTGATGGCGTTAAGTGGCGCACACGGCAAACGCCCGCGCGGGCCTCCCACAAACAAAAACCCCGGCACTAGGCCGGGGTTTCATTTGCTGGCTGCAGCTTCAGTCCCGCCAAGTCATCTTGGCGATTGAATCAATAGACGTTTTATCAATAGCCATTGAATCAGAACGTCATGCTCCAGCTGTCGATCCTGCCGACATCGCCGCCGGCGTTGTCGTTGACGCGCAGCTTCCAAGTGCCGTTGGCGACTTCGCTGGACAAGTTGACCGTGAAGGTGGCGATGATGTTGTCGGTGCTGCCGCCACTGCGGTTGTGGACGTTATAGATACTGCCATCCGGAGCGACGACGTCGACCCTCAGATCACCCTTGTAGGTGTGGATGATGTTGACAGCGACTTGGGTGGTGCTTGACGCGTTGCCGCTGCGACCACTGATGGTGATCGGGCTGTCGACCGTGGCGTTGTCGCTGATCGTGTAGTCAGCCGTGTTCGAGTAGGTGGTTCCCACCGGCGGTGGCGTGGTGCCGCTTCGGTAGCCGGCTTTGGTGGAAGCTCCAGACGCGGCCGAATCCAACCAGTTGCTCAGGCGCGTGCTGTTGCTGGCGCCACCGGTCCACGACTGCGACAAGCGGCCGTAATAGTCAGACAGGTTGTTGCCGCAGGCCGCCGAGCCACCGTGCAACTGGCCGACGATCAGCTTGCTTTGATTCCATAAACCCGAACCCGATGAGCCACCTTCGGTAGTGCCTTCGTCCCAATCGTTGACCCGCCAGTGGGTGCTGCCGCTGCCACCACCATAAGCACTGATCGTCAGCGCCTGGTTTTCGATCGCGATGCGTTTCTCATGCCCCGACGGATGGTGGATGCCAGCGGCCGAACTCGGGGTGGTGCCGCCGCGATCCCAACCGGAGAAGAACGGATTGGCGGCAGCCGGCACCGTTGCGCTCAACTGCAACAGGGTGAAGTCGCTGGCCGAGTTGGTGGCGCGCAAGGTGGAGCCCGACTGCGAGTGCGTGGCGATGCTCTTCGCCAAGGGCGTTCCACTGGAGGTCGAGCCCGGCGTGCGACAGGTCGCACTCTGATAGTTCCAGTAGACGACGATGGTGCTGGCCAAGGTCTGCGTGCTCATGCAGTGGTTGGCAGTCAGGAAATAAGGCGTCGTGGTGTTGGATGTATTGGCGAGCAGAGTGCCAGTGCACACGTACGAGCTGCCACCTTTGCTGAACGTGTATTGGCCTACCGCGTCAATCTGGTCGCGCCAAGCATTGCCGGTCGCACAGATGGTGTCGACATTGCACGAGCCCGATTTCAGCGCGCCGTCGTTCTGTTCAAACAAGCCACGGTAGCCGTGGGTGACCGACGCCAATTCGAGTTGGACGCGACCACGCTGGGCCGAGTCGACGATCACCTGCAAGGTCACTTTTTCGCCCGTCACATACGGCGACCAGAAGTCACTGCTGCTCAGCTGGGAAGCATCAATAAAGCGCTGGTTGCCTTCGCCTTCACCACTGATCACCAGGGTGGCGCTCGAAGGCAGCACCAGCTTGGAGAAATGCATGTCGATTGAGCGTGCGCCCGGCGACACCATTTTGAAAGTCCAAGTGGATTGACCCTTGGCCGAGCGCGTCCAATCACCGAAGCCGGCCTCGCCCATTCGCATGTTCTGCACGGGAATTTGTACGCCGTAGCGATACGCACCACCGATGACTTTGGCGTCGTCGGCTTTCACCTTGGAAAGATCGGGCGCGCTCAGGACAGCGGCATCGCCGAGCGTGAAGCCGGCATCAGCAGCAACGGCGGGACGAGCATTCACGCCCGCAGCAAGGCACAACGAAATTACGGAAGCCAGCGACGCAGCAACGACATAGCGCATTCCAATCTCCCAATGAATTCGATCAAAGCAGTCGATAAAGAAAATTGCACACAAGAAGCTCCACGAAGGTGAAGCTGGCAAGCCGAAGCCTGCAGGCGTGGTGCGCCCGAGCAGCT
>JBBQQV010000188.1:0-6278 GCA_038215505.1 Lysobacterales bacterium | reverse complement strand
TCGCCGCTGCCCAAATCTTCGCCTAGGGCGCGCGCCACATCAACGGCAACTGCGGCAAGATCAGGTGCCGCGATGACGCGCTCAGCCTTCAGCATGCGACCCTGCACGCTCGTCGTCAGCGAGCACTGGAACCGTCAGCTCAGCCATGACCGCGTCCACCGCTCGCGCGAGCACACTGGCGTCGCTGATAACTCTAGCCAAGCCCCGGCCAATGTCTTCAGCCATCCGCTCCGGTGGCACGTCGAGCAACTTGCGTCCGGCCCAATTGACCAACAGCCAGCGGCCACTCAAGGGACTGATCCAGCTCAGTCGCCCGCGCTCCGCGTCCTCCGCGCCCGGAGCCAACTCGAACCAGGTGCCGGGACGTAATCCGCGCAAATGACGCATTGCATTGGGATCATGCGATTCAGGACGCGGCTGATCTTCGAGCCGTGTGGGTGCCGTGTCGATGCCGGCTGAAGAAGCACGGAACTGCGACACACCGACCAGAATAAACGTGTGCAACTCGCCGCACAGGCGAACGATGTCCTGGTCGCAATACGCAAGTGTCGCCAAGCCCTGTCGAAGCTGGGTCTCGAGCTCGAGGCGTCGCGCTCGAAAGCTGGCCGCGTGAATGGGATTGACGGCATCACGCTCACCAGTCAGCAAGGCATCGGCGAACGAAATTGCCTGTCGGTAATGATCAGAAACCATGCCGTAACGCAGGATCACCAGCACGAGGTATGCAGACCAGTGGCGAGACAGCAACTGCCGCAGCCACGGTGAAGGTGAAAAGCTATCCAGATGCGAGGCGATGGTCAGCTGTGCGTCCAACTGCGCCTGATGCAGCGCCTCGCGGCTGCGGGTCGACTCAATGGCTCGCAATTCGGCCTGCTCAGCCTGCATTCGCTGCGCCACAGCAAACTCCCGGAACTCGTCAAGCGCTTCTTGAAATCCGGCAGCGTCGGTTTCACCGGCATGTTGCAGCTTGCCTTGCAACATCTGCATCTGCCGTAGCAAGCGTTGACCGGGGTCCGCAGTCGCACACCAGCCACGCGCGGAATCACCGAATTCGTCGATCAGCTGACGCGCCGGGTGGGCCGGATCGTTCATCAATGACTGATCGCGCAACGCCGCATTCAAGAATGGAACACGCAACGCCTTGAGCGCCCGCCCCAGTGGGGTCGGCAAATTGCTGTCCTGGCCCATACGCTCGAACAGCGCGTCGACCAGCTCAACGGTTCCTTCATCGGCCGCGCTCAACGAAACCCGCGCTGGCGACTGTTGCTGAGCCAGGTCGAGCAAGCGACGCTTGAGCTCGCCGGGGTTGGCGTTGGCATCTTGCAAGAGTGCGGCCGTGGCATCGAGCAGGCGTTCGCGAGGTAGTTCGCGACTTTCGGCGGCACCACGCAGGCTTGCCGCCGGCGGCATGGTTTGTGAGAGTCGAAGCGTCAGCATGCGGCGGAACAGTTCCGCCATATCGCCCACGGGCTCAGCTTCGGAAACCGGGTATGGCGCAGCTACCGGCAACGTCGGTTTTGTTCTCGTTTGCGCTTGCGGCGCTTCATTCGCTGCCGCCACACGGGGCTTGTCGCTGTGCGTCGGAACCGTTACCGACGCTATCAATGGCGCGGGTTCAACGAACACGCTTCCGCCATCGCCATCGCCATCGTCGTCGGGCAGTTCGACTGACACGCCCGCCGCGATCAGGCGCTGATTGCAGCGCTCGTAGCACTCCTCGATGCCTTCAAGCGTGTGCGCTTGGACCTTGCGGTAGGCCTGCAAGCGCAAGTCAGAGCCGATATCGAGAGCCAGAAACGCGTCGCGAAATCCTTCCACCAAAGCCAGCGGCCCAATCGGATTGGTTTGATCGTTGAATGCGGGCGCACCCACCAACGCAGCCAAGCGATGGTTGAGACCGCGCAAACTGCCGCGAACATGCGCGGCCACGCTGGTCGCAATGGCTGAAAGCGCGAGCCGCTCTTCCAGTTCATCGCGGGCGTACAGGGATAGCGGCGTTGTTGTGGACCGACGCGTTGGCGCAGTGGGTGTATGCACCAGACCCTGACCAATTCGAGCCACAAACCCATGCTCGACCGCTGCGCGCTGACGCCGCAATTCGCGCAGCGCGTCCAGCAAGCGTTGTTCTTCACTGGCCACGCGTGAGGCCGAAGCGAGCGCGAACAGCTTGCTGTCGAACTCGTCCAGCGCGCGACCCAATCGCGGCACCAGCTGCTGCTGCAGTAGACGGCGAATGTCTACGCACAGTGCTTGCATGGCATTCAACTCAAGCACGCCGCGCCACCCTTGGCTGCACGCGGAGCGCAGGTATGCATTGCCTGAACTGGGCCGAGTACTTCATCAGGCTGGAAAATCTGCCAACTGCGAAGTCGCTACTGCTTGGTCTGCGAGCATGATCGGAATGCCCTCGACGATGAGATAGATCGTCTTGCCATCGCGGGTCAACAGTCCCGACTCGATGGCATCGCCGCATTCAGTACCATCAATCAATGACAGGCTGTGTGTTGACTGGGCCAACTTCAAGCAATCGAGTTGACGCGCATTGAGCAACTGCACCGGTTGTTTGCTTACCGGGCAACAGAGAATTTCAAGTAAACGCTTATCGAGAGCCATCTCGCATTCTTGCCGACGCGTCATTGGCGACGCTGGATACCCGATTCTGTCAGCGTGGGCTTACGTCTACAATACGCTTTTGCGAGGTTCTCATGATCGAATCGCTCGCCGTATCGCCCTTGGTGGGCGTGGTTATGGGGTCGCGCAGCGATTGGGACACGTTGCAACACGCGGTCGACAAGTTGGTCGCCCTCGGTGTGCCCCATGAGGTTCGCGTCGTCAGCGCACATCGCACGCCCGATTTGTTGTTTGACTATGCCTCCCAGGCGGCCAACCGTGGCCTGCGTGCAATCATTGCTGGTGCGGGTGGCGCTGCCCATTTGCCGGGCATGTTGGCGGCGAAAACGTCGGTCCCCGTGCTTGGCGTTCCCGTGCAATCCAGAGCATTGAACGGCCTCGACTCACTGCTTTCGATTGTGCAAATGCCGGCGGGAGTGCCCGTCGCGACATTCGCTATCGGTGCCGCCGGTGCCGCCAATGCGGCCTTGTTTGCGGCGTCCATGCTGGCCCATGAGCATGCCGATGTGCGCGATGCGCTGGCTGCGTTCAGGCAACAGCAAACCGATGCAGTTTTGGCCGCGCCAGACCCACGTTTGCCATGACGGCAACCGTTGGCATTCTTGGCGGCGGCCAGTTGGCGCGGATGTTGGCGCTGGCTGGCGCGCCGTTAGGTTTGCGCTGTCTGGTGATGGACACCGTGGCCGATGCGTGCGCCGCGCAATATGTGCCGCTGCTGCACGCCGACTACTGCGACAAATTGGCGCTGGCTGAATTTGCCAGCCGCGTCGATGTGGCGACGTTTGATTTCGAGAATGTGCCAGCCGAGAGTGCGGAATGGCTGGCCCAGCGCATCCCTGTGTTTCCGGGTCCGCGCGCATTGGCGGTGGCGCAGGATCGACTCGCGGAGAAGACCCTCTTCCAAGACCTGGGCATAGGCACGCCCCGATTCTCGGCGGTGCTATCGCGGCCAGATCTGGATCGCGCGTTGAGCGACATAGGCGCGCCTTCGATTCTCAAGACGCGCCGTTTGGGCTACGACGGTAAAGGCCAGTTTCGTCTGCGCAGCCATTACGACGCCGATGCCGCGTGGGCAGCGTTGGGCGATCAATGTGATCGCGTCGGCTTGATCCTCGAGTCTTTCGTGCCTTTCGAGCGCGAGCTTTCTGTGGTCGCGGTGCGCGGCCGCGACGGCGAAGTACGCACTTGGCCAATCACTCGCAACTGGCATTCCGACGGCATCCTGAGCGCCAGCCTTGCGCCTGCTCGAGTGAGTAATGACATTGCAGCTGAAGCACTCGCGGCGGCCGGGCGCGTGGCCGAGTCACTCGATTACGTCGGCGTATTCGCGCTCGAATTGTTTGAGACGCCAAGTGGCTTGCTGGCCAACGAAATGGCGCCCCGTGTGCATAACTCCGGGCATTGGACGATTGAGGGCGCGCATTGCAGCCAGTTTGAGAACCACTTGCGTGCGGTGCTCGGCCTGCCTCTGGGTCCCACCAGCGCGCGTGGTGTGTCGTGCATGCTCAATTGGGTGGGTGAGTTGCCCGACCCCCTGGCGGTTCTGCGGTTGGCCGGTGCGCACTGGCATGACTACGGCAAGTCGCCGCGCGCGGGTCGCAAGGTCGGACATACCACCTGCGTAGCTGACTCGGCCCAAGAGTTGGCTGTGATGCTGGAAACACTCGGTATCGCGCTTGATCGTCGATCACAGACCGAGAGCGTCATCGACGCGCTGCGAAGCAGTGTCTGATTCGAAAAGCAGCCAAGCATGCTCGGCGCTACAGCTGGCTTGCAGCAAGTGACTTGCAGCGAGCGGTTGCGCAGCGAGCGGCTGCGTAGCGGGCGGTTGCGCAACGAGCGGCTGCGCAACGAGAACGGGCAGCCGGTTGTTGCGATGCGCGTATGCAGAGGCTCAAGGCAATAGCTGCAATTGGTAGACCGTCGCTCCCGGCAAAAAGCCGCTGGCGCGGCCTTGCATCCAGTCGCTGTGTCCCGCGCTCCAGAATGGCGACAGCGGATGGCCGCTCTGCCCAGCCGGTGCGTTGATGATGCCGTCGGCCTCAAAACCAGGTGCCACCACCATGCGCTGACTGGAGCCGAAACTCACGCCCTGCACGCGCGGCATATGCGAATCGCCGGGCAGCGGCTCACTGGGCATACACAAGCTATCGGCGATCCCGGCTGGCAACGCGCCAGCCAAGGGATGACAGATGCGCGCGGTATTGCGCTCGCCCCAAGTGCGTTGTTGCAGCGGACCGAGCGCTTCCAACTCGGTGACGACATCGGTTGCGGCGGCAGCCAACAATGCATCCCAGCCGCCAATGTCGGCCGCAAGCCAACCCTCCGGCCGTTGCTGCAGCAAAGGCCAGACCAGGCCTTCCAGTTGATTGGCAACCGGTTCCTGCCAGCGCTCACCCTCGGAAGCCTTGGCCTTGGCAAAGAGAGCTGTCGCGATGCGCTCGATCACCTTGCCGCGAAAAGCCCGCACCAGTCTGTAGCTCACCGCGTCGACGCTGGCATGGCCTTCCCACTCGATGCTTGCGTCATGTATTCGCGACAACGCCGGTGAGGGCGCGGACGCGGTCACTTCGCGAAGCAATTGCCACCAGCGCTGCAGAAACAGCGCGCGGGTATCGAGTTGGATGGCCAGCAAGTCAGCCTCGGAAAATTGCTGACGCGCACGCAAGCCATCGCGGATCTGCCGCTGGCGAGCGCCGAGGTCGTAGCTACCGGTGCCGATGAGGCGCAGCGCTTCGCCGTCAGCGACACGCGAGTTGGCGCTCCACAGGCGGTCGTCGGCGGGATCAAGCATCTGCGGCGCGTCTGCCGGAGGCAGCCAGTCGGCTTGCCAATCACAGCCAGCGAGCGGATCGAGTGGACGTTGCGGATCGCAGTCACCCACTCGCTGCGGAATGCGTCCCGCAAGCGTCCAGCCAATGCGGCCATGATGGTCGGCGATCAACAGATTCTGCGCCGGCATGCCCAGCCCGTTGGCGATGGCGACTGCTTGCTCAAGGTTGTCCGCTGTGGCCAGGTCAAACAGACCCAAATCGAGCCCGCCAGGTCGGTGAATAGTCCACATCAAGGCCAGCGACTGATGCTCGTCCAAACCATCTTCGGCGTCTTGCGGGCTCGCGTCGTGAAGCACAGGGCCCCAGCGCGTTTCGCGAACACTTAGCGTCTGATCTTCAGCGCCAGCGACTGCAATGATCTCTTCAAAAACGCGAACATCCTCCTCGCCTTCCAACGTTCGATAACGGCTGCCATCGCGATCCGTCCAAGTGACGATTACCCAGTCGAGCCAATCGCCATAACTATTGGTGAAGCCCCAGGCGACGCGACCATTGCTGCCCGCAACGATGCCGGGCACGCCTGGCAAGCTGAAACCACTGACATCAACTTGACCATCGACCCCGCGGGGGTCCGCATAGCGAAGCCGCGCGCGAAACCAGATGTTGGGTGCACGCAGGCCGAGGTGCATGTCATCGGCCAAGATGGCGCGACCATCGCTGGTCAATCTGCCAGCCACAGCAAAATTGTTACTGCCGGAAGCGACCCCATCGACGGCACCTTCCACTTCGACCGGAGCCGTCTCGGTAGGCGCATCGACGGGGTTGATCACTGCATCCGCGGCAAACACCAGTGGCGACGTTGGCAAACTAACC
>JBBQQV010000187.1:0-6337 GCA_038215505.1 Lysobacterales bacterium | reverse complement strand
CGATTGGCGCTTTGACGCGGCCGGCAACGAGCGCGCCGACTTCCCTTTGCACCGCCCCGAACTGCGCGGTGCCGGGGTGCTTCTGGCAGGGCACAATTTCGGCTGCGGTTCATCCCGCGAACATGCGCCGTGGGCACTGCTGGATCTCGGCATCCAAGCCGTGATCTCGACCCAGATCGCCGACATTTTTCGCAATAACTCTCTGAAGAACGGCTTGTTGCCCATCGTCGTTTCAGCGGCTGACTGGCAGCGCTTGGCGGCGATTGAATCGCAAAAGATCGTGATCGACTTGGAACGCGAACGGGTTGAACTGCCGGATGGTTCTTTGATCGGTTTCCAAGTGGAGGGGTTTGCTCGGCAGTGTCTGCTACGTGGCGTCGATCAGTTGGGCTATTTGTTGGCTGAGTCCGCAGCGATTGCGGATTTTGAAGCGACGCGGGCGGCATGATGAATTGGGCCTGGTGCTCGCCGGCTGGCGCGTTGGCGATGGGTTCGCTGGCGACGCTGCCGGTCGCTCGGTTTTGTGCGGTCGGCTCAGACTGGAATCCCGCGTTCCAGACTTCACTTACCCTGATTTGGCTTCGAGGCCGGGTTTGGTCTGCCTCAGCCGCCGCCGTAGGCGGACGAAACCTCGCCTCGAAGCGAGAACAAGCGAGTGCGGCCTGAAAAGCTACATTCCGAACAATGCCGGAAAGTCACAAACTGTCCCACCGCAACGCACAGTCCAAACCCCAACCCCAACAAAAAAGCAAATCGCCCCCACCATGCACGCCCACATCACTCTCCTCCCCGGCGACGGTATCGGCCCCGAAGTGGTTGCTCAAGGCCGCTTGCTGCTCGAAGCGATTGCGGCGCGCTACGGCCACAGTTTCAGCATGGAGGAGGCACTCATCGGCGGTTGTGCGATCAATGCCAGCGGTGATCCATTACCGGCCGCCACTATCGCCGCTTGCCTGCGCGCAGACGCGGTGTTGTTGGGCGCGGTAGGTGGTCCGCAGTGGTCGGATCCCAACGCGCCTGTGCGACCTGAGCAGGGTCTGCTCACGTTGCGCGCAACGTTGGGAGTGTTCGCCAATTTGAGGCCGGTCAAGCCGCATCCGGTAGGAGCCAAGCAATCGCCGATCAAGGCTCACTTGCTGAAAAATGTCGATCTGATTTTTGTCCGCGAACTCACCGGCGGCAGCTATTTTGGTGCCAAGCAAAAGACCGCAGAGATGGCGACTGATGAATGTCGCTACACCGTTACCGAGATCGAACGCGTCACTCGCCGCGCCGCGGAATTGGCGCGTGCTCGGCGCGGCAAACTCACCCATGTCGACAAGGCCAACGTCATGGAAACCTCGCGCCTTTGGCGCAGCACGGTGACGCGGCTTATGCGCGAAGAATATCCGGAAGTGCGGGTAGAACACTTGCTGGTCGACGCGATGGCGATGTACCTGCTGACGCGTCCAGCGGATTTCGACGTGATCCTCACCGAGAACCTGTTCGGCGACATCTTGACCGACGAGGCCGCTGTGCTGGCGGGCTCGATGGGGTTGCTGCCATCAGCGTCATTGGGCACCGGCAAGGTCGGTCTGTTTGAGCCGATCCATGGCTCCGCGCCGGACATCGCTGGAAAGGGCATCGCGAATCCTTACGCCACCATGTTATCGGTGGCGATGCTGTTGCGGCACTCGTTCGGTTTGGAGGTCGAAGCCAACGCCGTTGAAGCGGCGGTATCACAAGCCTTGGATGATGGCGTACTTACCCGCGACCTGCGCAAGCGTGCTTCCGTCAGCACTGCCGAAGCAGGTTCAGCAGTGATCGCACGGTTGCCGCAGCGGCAACGGCGCGCGGCGTGAATCCATTGACCGCAAGTCGCGAAGATGTGGCTGCCGAGCCGACCGCCGCCATTGACCGCGCGCAGTGGCTGCGCGCCATCCTCACCGCGCCGGTGTACGACGTTGCACGGCGTACGCCGCTGGAAGCCGCACCGCGAATTTCCAAACGCATCGGCAATCAGGTGCTGCTGAAGCGGGAGGATCTGCAACCGGTTTTTTCATTCAAGTTGCGAGGCGCCTACACGCGGCTGGCGCAGCTGTCGGCCGACGAACGCCAACGCGGCGTGTTGGCTATTTCAGCCGGCAATCACGCCCAAGGCGTTGCCTTGGGTGCCAAGCAATTGGGTATCGATGCCACCATCGTGATGCCGGCGACCACGCCGCGCATCAAGGTAGAAGCTGTCGAGGCGCTGGGCGCACGAATCGTCCTGCACGGCGATAGTTACGACGAAGCGGCGGCGCACGGTCGGACCTTGGCGCAGCACGAAGGTCGCAGCTTGATCCATCCGTACGACGATCCCGCAGTGATCGCCGGCCAAGGCACGGTGGCAATGGAGCTGTTGGCGCAACGTCATGGCAAGCTCGATGCCGTGTTTATTCCGGTGGGTGGCGGCGGCTTGTGCGCTGGCATGGCTGTGTATCTGAAATCGCTGGATCCCAGCATCCGCGTAGTTGCGGTCGAACCCGATGACGCCGCCTGTTTGCAGGCCGCGATGCAAGCCGGGCGACCGGTTCGGCTCGAGCAGATCGGTCTGTTTGTCGATGGCTGCGCGGTGCGCGAAATCGGAACCGAAACCTTCAAGGTGCTGCGCGAGTGCGTCGATGAAGTGGTGACCGTGGACGCCGACCAAGTGTGCGCGGCGATCCGCGACGTGTTTGAGGACACCCGCAGCATTGTCGAGCCCGCCGGCGCGCTGGCCTTGGCTGGCTTGAAGCGCTGGGTGACTGAAAATGGTGTCGAGAAGCAGACCTTGGTGGCGGTGCTATCCGGCGCCAATATGAATTTTGATCGTCTGGGCCACATTGCCGAGCGCGCCGAAGTAGGCGAGCAACATGAAGCCTTGTTCGGTGTGACGATCCCGGAACAGCCGGGCAGTTTTCTGGCATTTTGCCGGTGCATCGGCCGCCGCGCGATCACCGAATTCAATTACCGCTATCACGCCCAGGCCAAGGCACAGGTCTACGTCGGTGTGGCGCTCAAGGGCGGCAGCGCCGAGCGTCTGGCGGTTCGGCAAGCCCTTGAACAAGGCGGCTTCGATGTTGCCGACTACACCGACAGCGAAGTGGCCCGCTTGCACGTCCGCCACTTGGTGGGTGGCCCGGCCACGGGCTTGCGGCGTGAGCGGCTGTTTCGATTCGAATTCCCTGAGCGACCGGGTGCCCTGCTGCAATTTCTCGAAACCTTGGGCACGCGCTGGAACATCACTCTGTTCCATTACAGAAATCACGGTGCGGCTTACGGTCGGGTGCTGGCGGGATTTGAGGTCGACGCCGTGAACGACGCCGACTTTGAAGCGGACTTGCAGCGTCTGGGGTTTTGGCACGTTGAGGAAACTGCCAATCCGGCGCTGCGCCAATTTGTCGGCTGAGTGCAGGCTTCACACCTCGACAGGGGCTTCGACAGTTAAGCTCCACGCCGGTGAACTTGAGATGGTTGGCTGATGACCCGCCGTTGCGTGCTCCCAGTGTTGTTCATCTGCCTGTTGTCACCAGCGCTTGCGAGTGCTTGGGGCGGCCCTGGGCATGCGTTGATTGGCGAACTCGCGGAACGCAAGCTTAGTCCGCAAGCGCTGGCGGAAGTCCGCCGTCTGTTGATTGATGAGCCGACGCCGACGCTTTCTGCCGTTTCCAACTGGGCCGATGCTATCCGCCAAGAGCAGGCTTGGAAGTGGACCTTACCGATGCATTGGGTCACCTTCGCCGACGCGCGTTGCAGCGAGGTTTTGCCTTCAGCCTGCAAAAATGGCCTGTGCGTTGATCGTGCCATCCAACGCTATCGCAGCGAATTGGCTGACCGCCAACTCAGTCGTGCGCAACGTGCCGAAGCACTCAAGTTTGTCGTTCACTTCGTAGGCGATGCACACCAGCCCATGCACGCGAGTTATCGCAACGATCAAGGCGGCAACGAATTTCAAATCAGTATTGATGGAACTGGCAGCAACTTGCACGCTGTGTGGGACCGCCGTGTTCCGGGTGTTGAATGGACGGACGTCGCATCTGCCGCTGACCGACTGCAACAACCAGGCAACGGCAAACCATCGCTGAGCCCACGTCGCTGGAGCACCGAGTCGTGCCGGTTGATCGACGCTTTGGCGCTGTATCCGGCCCGACCCGGTCGCTTGCCCGACGGCTATCTGGAGCAGATGCGGCCGCATGCCGAACGCCGCCTGCAGCAAGCTGCGGAGCGCTTGGCGGCGATGCTGGAAGACGCGCTAGTGGCGAACGACTAAGGGCTCGACGGCGCTACCAGTCGGGGTAGTCGCCTTCGCGCGTCAACAGAAGCGCGAATGACACGGTCATCGCGCTTGCGCCCCGGCCAACTGTGAAGGTCGGGTTTTTGTGCCGCTCGATCAAGCGCGACCTGCATAGCCTGCCAAGCGACGGTAACACTAATTTTCATGTATTTCAGACATTTCTGAAACTACAATACGGACATGAATCTTCCGCCGCTAATCCAATCCTTCGTTCTCCACTTTGGCGAGATGGGCAGCCATTGGGGCATCAATCGAACTGTCGGGCAAATCTATGCCCTGCTGTTTGTCGCCGAAGTGCCGATGCACGCCGACGATATCGTCGAGCAGCTTGGCGTTTCCCGATCCAACGTCAGCATGGGGCTGAAAGAGCTGCAAGCGTGGCGGCTGGTGCGGCTGTCGCACGTGCCCGGTGATCGACGCGAGTATTTCAGCGCGCCCGAGGACGTGTGGGTGATCTTCAAGACGCTGGCGGAAGAACGCCAGCGGCGCGAGGTTGAGCCCACCTTGTCGATGCTGCGCGACGCGATGCTGGAGTCGCCGGAGTCTCTCCGCGAACGGCATGCGCAAGTTCGCATGGGCGACATGTATGCGCTGATGGAACGCATGACCGAGTGGTTTGCCGATGTGCGCAAGTTGCCGCCGGAGACCTTGATCTCGCTAATGGGCATGGGGGCAACGGTGGTGCGCTTGCTGGAGTTCAAGAATCGGCTCACCGGCGGTGCAAGTACCAAGTCAAACGAGGAAAACTGATGGACAGCGTGGTCGATCCGGTCTTGCTGGCGCGCATCCAGTTTGCCGCCAATATCAGCTTTCACATCCTGTTCCCGAGCATCACCATCGCCCTCGGCTGGGTGTTGCTGTACTTCAAGCTGCGCTTTTTGCGCAGCGGCGATTCCCGCTGGATGGGTGCCTACCAACTGTGGGTGAAGGTGTTTGCGCTGAGTTTTGCGCTGGGCGTGGTCAGCGGGCTCACGATGAGTTTCCAGTTCGGCACCAATTGGCCTGGGTACATGGAAACGGTGGGCAACATCGCCGGTCCGTTGTTGGCCTATGAGGTGTTGACGGCGTTTTTCCTTGAGGCCAGCTTTCTCGGCATCATGTTATTCGGCCGCCAGCGTGTGGGTGAGCGTGTGCACACCTTGGCGACGGTATTGGTGGCCTTGGGTACGACCTTGTCGGCATTCTGGATTCTTGCCCTCAACTCGTGGATGCAAACACCCGGCGGCTTCGAAATGATCGCTGGACGCGCCCACGCCACCGATTGGTACGCCATCATTTTTAATGCGTCATTTCCGTATCGCTTGACGCATACGCTGATGGCATCCGGGCTCACCGCCGCATTTCTGCTGGCTGGCGTGTCGGCATGGCAACGACTGCGTGGTGATAGTCGACCGGCAGTAACTTCTGCATTGCGCACGGGCGTCGGCTTGGCGGCGCTGCTGATTCCGCTGCAAATCTTCGTCGGCGACCTGCACGGCTTGAATACGCTTGAGCACCAGCCCGCCAAGGTGGCTGCCATGGAAGGCGTATGGCAGACCGAGCGCGGCGCGCCCGCCCTGTTGTTTGCGATTCCGAATGCGCAGGAACGACGCAACGATTACGCGATTGGCATTCCCAAGCTGGCCAGCCTCATCCTCACCCACGAACTCGACGGCGAGATCAAGGGCCTGGACGAGTTTGAGAATGCTCACCCGCCGGTGGGACCCGTGTTCTGGGCATTTCGGGTGATGGTGGGCGTTGGCATGCTGATGTTACTCACCGCTTGGACCTCAACATGGTTGCTGCGCGGCGGTCGTGACTTGCCGCGTTGGCTGTTGCGCGGTTTGGTCGGCATGACTTTTTCCGGCTGGATCGCAACCTTGGCAGGTTGGTACGTGACCGAGATTGGTCGCCAGCCATGGCTGGTCTACGGTGTGTTGCGCACTGCTGACGCCGCCTCGAAGGTGCCCGCCCCCATCATCGGCTTGAGCTTGAGCGCTTACTTGATGATCTACGTTTTGCTGCTGCTGGCCTATGTCAGCGTGCTGTTTCATCTGGCACGCG
>JBBQQV010000186.1:0-6353 GCA_038215505.1 Lysobacterales bacterium | reverse complement strand
CCGTATCCTGCGTTGTTGACGAGGAGACCGATTTCTATCCCGCGCTTGCGCAAAGTTTCGCAGAGTTCGCCGGGTGCATTTGGATCCTCCAAGTCAGCGGGGATTACCACGCAGTCCACCTGTTTTCGAAGCTCGTTCGCGAGTGATTCCAAACGGTCGACGCGTCGCGCCGTCAGCACCAGGGCGCGTCCCCGGCGGGCGTACTCGCGCGCAAGTGCTGCGCCAATCCCGGCCGAGGCGCCGGTAACCAGGGCGTGACCGGAGGCAGATGATGCGGGCATGGCAAGCTCCAAAAAAGTGGTCTGCGAATGGCAAAAGAAGGAGGGGGTTTGGCGGTATCGCGTTCAACCGATGCCGGCTGAGCGCATCCGCACACACCGGTGGCGGCCCGGGTCACCCCGAGACCGCCACTGGTTTCCCCATTGTAGGTTTGCGCTGGGCTGATTCGGGATCGAGGTTGCGTATGTCGTCGGTGATGTCGCTGGCGTCTTGCCTGTCAGCGCCGCGCGTTCACGAAAAGTCCGGGCTAGCGACTTTGCAGACCAAGCTGACTTGTGTACCGGCAGCGTTAGAGCATGAAACAGGCTCTTGGTACCGATCTCTGCGCAAAATCATCTGCTAGCGCGGCGGGCGCGAAGGCAGCGGGACATTTTCCAGCGCTGACGACGCGGCATGGCGCTGGCAAGTGCTTCCGCCTATCCTTCGATGGCACTCAATCACAGGCCAAGCGCATGCGACGCAAGTTAGTAGCAGGCAACTGGAAAATGCATGGTGATCGCCGCTTCGCCGCTGCTCTCTTGGAAGAGTTGGCCGCCGCTGAACCGATCAAATCGGTCGACATCGCGGTGTTTCCGCCCTCGCCCTATTTGAGCGAATTGATCGGTCGTTATTCGCCAAAGGGTTTGCAATTTGGCGCGCAGGACGTCAGCGCTCGCGATCAGGGCGCCTACACCGGCGAAGTGTCGGCGCAAATGTTGGTGGATGTAGGTTGCCGTTACGGATTGGTGGGTCATTCCGAGCGCAGGCGCTATCACGAGGAATCGTCCGAACATGTGGCCGAGAAATTTCTCGCGGCCAAGCGAGCTGGCTTGGTGCCCATGCTATGTGTAGGCGAGACGCTCAGCCAGCGCGAAGCGGGTCAAACCGAATATGCGATCCAGCGCCAACTCGAGCCACTGCTGCGATTGGGCGGCTGCAATGTGTTTGAATGGGCGGTACTTGCCTACGAGCCGGTGTGGGCTATTGGCACCGGCCGCACGGCCACACCGGAGCAAGTGCAGGAGGTGCACGCCTTCATCCGTAGCGAATTACGCGCTTGGAATGCTAAGCTTGCGGACTCGCTGCCGATTCTTTACGGCGGCAGCGTGAAACCTGTGAACGCAGCCGCCCTGTTCTCCCAGCCTGATGTTGATGGCGGTTTGATCGGCGGTGCTTCGCTCATCGCTTCTGAATTCCTTGCCATCGCCCGCGCGGCGGCGGCCTGAGCTAGAGCTATGCTTCTTACTATCGCAAACGTTGTTTATGTGTTGATCTCGATCGCCATGGTCGTGCTGATCTTGCTGCAACGCGGTGCTGGTGCCGCTGCAGGGTCGGGTTTTGGTGGCGGTGCTTCCGCGACCGTGTTTGGCTCGCGCGGGTCGGGCAATTTTCTGTCCAAATCGACGGCCGTGCTCGCGACTCTTTTTTTCGCCATCAGCTTGGGTATGGCCGTGTATGCCAACCGCACAGCAACGGCAACTGTGGGCGCTTCGGATGACCTTGGTGTGATGGGAGGCATGGCGGCACCTTCGGAAGTGCCTCCTGCGGAAGCGACCGGTACACCTGCGCCAGCGGAGGGTTCCGAGGTTCCGGCTGCCGTGGTGCCCGACGTGTCCTTGCCAGCGGCGTCACCTGCAACAGCTGAAGATGCGGCAACCAAGCCAAGCGACAAGGTGGAGACAGAGACTCCGCCAAGCGGCAAATAGTCGCGGCGCAGGTTCTGGCCCTGTTACAATTTTCGTGCTGTAAATCGGTATCACGGCGGGCGACAACGTGACCCCGCTGTATCCTTTGCCCAGGTGGTGGAATTGGTAGACACGCTATCTTGAGGGGGTAGTGGCGAAAGCTGTGCGGGTTCGAGTCCCGCTCTGGGCACCAATTGAGTCAGTTGCATGGGTTGTTGCTTGTTTGAGTGCTTGCTGGACGTCATGCAAGCGAGCGCTTCAAGCGATTGGTTTTCGGTGAAAACGTGCGCCTGATGCGGGCGCGGAGGCGAGCGTTGTGTTGGCGGAATACTTACCAGCGCTGCTTTTCCTGATCGTCGCTACGGGCATTGGCGTGGTCTTGCTAACTGTCGGCTGGCTGCTCGGCCCGCGCAATCCGGAGGCCGAAAAGCTTTCCCCCTACGAGTGCGGCTTTGAGGCGTTTGAAGATGCCCGCATGAAGTTCGACGTTCGTTACTACCTCATCGCCATCTTGTTCATCGTGTTTGATCTGGAAATCGCCTTTCTGTTTCCGTGGGCGGTGGTGTTCAAAGACATTGGCATCACCGCGCTGGTGGCGATGGCAATGTTCCTCGGCAGCCTGGTCATCGGCTTCGTGTACGTGTGGAAGAAGGGCGCACTGGACTGGGAATGAAGCATGGGCATTTCGCAGTTCTTCCATAACCCGGATCCGGTCAATCTCGTCGACGATATTCTTCGTCCTGAAGGCGACAGTCCGCTGCTGGAGCGTGGCTTCGTCACCACGTCGGTAGACACCTTGGTCAATTGGGCGCGAACTGGCTCGATGTGGCCGATGACTTTCGGGCTTGCCTGCTGTGCAGTCGAAATGATGCACGCTGGCGCATCGCGGCTGGACCTTGATCGTTACGGCGTCGTGTTTCGACCCAGCCCGCGCCAGTCAGACGTCATGATTGTTGCCGGCACTCTGGTCAACAAGATGGCCCCGGCCTTGCGCAAGGTCTATGACCAGATGCCCGACCCGAAATGGGTGATTTCGATGGGAAGTTGCGCCAACGGCGGCGGCTATTACCACTATTCCTACGCCGTGGTGCGTGGTTGTGATCGCATCGTGCCCGTGGATGTCTATGTGCCAGGCTGCCCACCGACTGCAGAGGCGCTGATTCACGGCATTTTGCAGTTGCAAAAGAAAATCCGCCGAACCAATACCATCGCCCGCTGAAGATGGCCGAGCACGTCCAAACCTATTCTGAGCGCCTGCGTGCCCGCTTCGACGGCAAGCTGATTTCGCTGGTCGATGCTCAAGGTGAGTTGACCATTGAGGTCCGCCCTGAGCATTGGGTGGAGATGGCACGCATCCTGCGAGACGACGCCGAGTTCCGCTTTACGTCCTGCATGGATCTGTGTGGCGTCGACTATCTGAGCTTCGGTGAGGTTGAGTGGGACACGTCGGATATTTCATCGGAAGGTTTCTCGCGAGGTGTGGAAGGCGAGGGCGCTGGTCGCTTTGATTGGGCAAGCCGACCACACCCCGGTAAACAAGAGCGCCGCTTTGCTGTTGTCGTCCATTTGTTATCGATACATTTCAATCGGCGTCTGCGCGTCCGCACGTTTTGCGCGGACGATGCCTTGCCGATGATCGGCTCGCTGTGCGACGTGTGGCCCGGCGTCAACTGGTTCGAGCGCGAGGCGTTCGACCTGTTTGGCGTCATTTTTGAGGGGCACCCCGATTTGCGACGCATCCTCACCGACTACGGCTTCGTCGGTCATCCGTTCCGCAAGGATTTCCCGCTGATCGGCAACGTCGAGGTCCGCTACGACGTTGAAAAGGGTCGTGTGGTGTACGAACCCGTCAGCATTGAGCCGCGCGTGCTGGTGCCGCGGGTGGTGCGAGACGACTCGCGCTATGCGCAGGCCCGCTCCGAGCAGTCCCGCACCGAGCAGTCTCGCTCTGACCAGGCAAGCTCGCGGACGGAGCGCCGCTGATGCACGAGATCAAGAGCTACACACTGAATTTTGGTCCCCAACACCCTGCGGCGCACGGAGTGCTGCGGCTGGTGCTGGAGATGGAAGGCGAGGTCGTGCAACGCGCCGATCCGCACATTGGCCTGTTGCACCGTGGTACCGAGAAACTGGCTGAGTCGAAGCCCTACAACCAGTCGATCGGCTACATGGATCGCCTCGACTACGTGTCGATGATGTGCAACGAGCACGCCTATGTGCGTGCCATTGAGCAATTGCTGGGGCTGGAAGTGCCGGCTCGCGCGCAGTGGATTCGGACGTTGTTCGACGAGATCACGCGCATCCTCAATCACTTGATGTGGCTGGGTTCGAACGGCCTCGATCTTGGCGCGATGGCACTGTTCCTGTATGCCTTTCGCGAGCGCGAAGAGCTGATGGACTGTTACGAAGCGGTCTCGGGTGCGCGTCTGCATGCGACCTATTACCGACCGGGTGGCGTCTATCGGGACCTGCCGGATCGTATGCCGGCCTACCAGGAGTCGCCTTGGCACAAAGGTAACGATCTCAAGCGCCTGAATCTCAATCGTGATGGCTCGATGCTTGATTTCATCGACGCTTTCTGTCGCGACTTCCCGGCACGCGTCGACGAGTACGAAACTCTGCTCACCGACAACCGCATCTGGAAACAACGCACGGTCGGCATTGGTGTGGTGTCTCCTGAAATGGCTCAGGCATGGGGCATGAGTGGGCCGATGCTGCGCGGCTCTGGCGTCGCTTGGGATTTACGCAAGAAGCAGCCCTATGCCAAGTATGCCGAGGTCGATTTCGACATTCCGGTGGGCGTCAATGGCGACTGCTACGACCGCTATCTGGTGCGCGTCGAGGAAATGCGTCAAAGCAACCGCATCGTCAGGCAATGCGTCGAGTGGCTGCGTGCCAATCCGGGCCCGGTGATGCCAAAGAATTTCAAAGTCGTGCCGCCGTCTCGGGAAGAGATGAAGGACGACATGGAAGCACTGATTCATCACTTCAAGCTGTTCACCGAAGGCTATTGCCTGCCGGTGGGTGAGGCTTACGCGGCGGTCGAGGCGCCCAAGGGTGAGTTTGCGGCTTACTTGATTTCCGATGGCGCCAACAAGCCATTCCGACTGAAATTACGTGCGCCCGGCTTTGCCCATCTGTCGTCGATGGACACCATCGTTCGCGGCCATATGTTGGCGGATGTGGTCGCCATGATCGGCACGTTTGATGTTGTGTTCGGTGAGATAGATCGATGAATTGCCGGGATTCAGGATGAGCGGGGCTGTCGAGCGGCGCGAGCCGCGAGCCCGCGAATGCCCACTGGCCTGCAAGCCAGTGGGCCGGGCACAGGATTCGCGAGAGCCGGCTCGTGCAGCATTCGGGGGCTCGCAACCCCTGTCATCGTCAAGCCGCAGCGGGCGCAATGAATCCCGAATCCCGAATCCCGGCTCCCGGCTCCTACGAATCCCGTGCCCGGCCCACTGGCTTGCATGCCAGTGGGCATTCGCGGGCTCGCGGCTCGCGCCGCTCGACAGCCCCGCTCATCCCGAATCCCGGCACTACCCATGAAATCCACCGGAAATTTCGAGCAAGTTGAAGACATCGATCCAGCGCTCGCGTTGAGCGATGACACGCGCGCGCAGATCGATCATTGGCTGAGCAAGTTCCCGGCGGATCGCAAGCGCTCGGCAGTGATTCAAGCGCTGTTTGCCGCGCAGTCTCAAAACGGCGGGTACCTGACCGATGGCCTGGTCGCAGCCGTCGCCAAGTATCTTGGACTGCCGGCGGTTTGGGCATATGAAGTGGCGACGTTCTATTCGATGTTTGAGCTGGCTCCGGTCGGCCGCCACAACGTCGCGATTTGCACCAACATCTCCTGTTGGCTGAATGGCGCGGAAGATCTGGTGCGCCACTGCGAAAAGAAATATGGAGTCGGCTTGGGTGAAAGCACCGTTGATGGCAGGCTCTATCTCAAGCGCGAAGAAGAGTGCCTTGCCGCGTGTTGCGGCGCACCGATGATGGTCGTGAATGGCCACTATCACGAGAATCTGGATACCGCCAAGCTGGATGCGATCCTCGATGCCCTCGATTAACTTGCTCTCTTGTTTAGCCGCTTTCCGTTGCCTGCGAGGTGCGTTCACGCCGCGTAGCCGCGCACGCGGTAATAGGGACTGATCCATGGCTCATCAACGAACCCGTGGCCCCGTCGGGTCGCCGCCGCAGGCCCACAATGTGGTATGCACCACCCTGCATTTCGAGCAGCCGTGGAGCTACGACAGCTATTTGAAGGCAGCCGGCTACCAAGCCTGGCGGAAGATTCTCAGCGAGAAAATTTCCCAGGAAGAAGTGATCAACACAGTCAAGGCTTCAGCCTTGCGTGGTCGCGGTGGTGCCGGCTTTCCGGCCGGGCTGAAGTGGAGCTTCATGCCG
>JBBQQV010000185.1:0-6393 GCA_038215505.1 Lysobacterales bacterium | reverse complement strand
GCCCAAGCGCCGTCGCTCCGATGAACTCCGCTCGCGCGGCACGAGCCCGAGATAGCTCGCCACGTGCTCCCCCGAGCGAAAGCGGTGCACGTCATCGAGGGCGGCCACGAAGGCGCTCGCGGTGATCACGCCCACGCCGGGCAACTGCATATCCAACTTGCGCTTCTTCTCTTCCCGTGCCATCCACCACCAACCGATAAACGCGGCAACAAAGACCACGCCAATCATGATGGTCGCCAGCGCGTTGATCTTCGGACTGACGCCCAAACGCACCGATGAAAACACTTTCATCGGTAAGGTCGTGGAAGCGGGTCCTGAAACAAAGCTGGTGACCACCAGGTTGTCCAAGGACAGAGTGAATGCCAACAGCCAGCCGGCGACCAAGGCGGGGGCAATCATGGGTAATGTGATCAGGAAAAACACCTTGGCGCGATTGGCTCCCAGGTCCATCGCGGCTTCCTCAATACTCTTGTCGACCTCGCTCAAGCGCGATGACACCACCACCGTAACGAAGGACACGCAGAAGGTCACGTGCGCGATCCAGATGGTCATGATGCCGCGGCTGCCGAACACGCCAAACCAGTCCGACATACTGACGAACAACAACAGCAGCGAGAGACCGGTAATGACTTCGGGCATCACCAAGGGTGCGGTGATGAGGCCGCCAAACAGGGTCTTGCCGGGGAAGCGGGCGAAACGCGTGAGCATCAGCGAGGCCATGGTGCCAATCACCACCGAGGTGGTCGCGGTGTAGAAGGCGACGCGCAGGCTGACCCATGCCGCGTTGAGCATCTGCTCGTCACGCATCAACTCGCCATACCACTTGACCGAAAATCCAGACCACACGGTCACCAACCGCGACTCGTTGAACGAGTAAATGATTAAGCTCAGCATTGGCGCATACAAAAAAACGAAGCCCACCGCCAACCAGACCGTGGATACCTTCGGCGCGGAGAGTCGCTTCATGTCAGTCGGCCCTCCATCTCTTTCGCCTGATAGTGATGGAACATGGTGATCGGCACGATCAGCAGAATCAGCATCACGATGGCCACCGCCGAGGCCACTGGCCAGTCGCGATTGCTGAAAAACTCCTGCCACAGTACGCGGCCGATCATCAGCGTATCCGGCGCGCCGAGCAGCTCCGGAATAACGAACTCACCGACCACCGGAATCATCACCAGCATCGAGCCGGCGATGATGCCGGCCTTGGACAGCGGCACGGTGATCTTCAAGAACGCCTGCCAAGGCTTGGCGCCGAGGTCGAAAGCCGCCTCAATCAAGCGCTGATCGTGCTTGACCAGATTGGCGTAAAGCGGCAGCACCATGAACGGCAAGTAGGTGTAAACGATGCCGATATAGACCGCCACATCGGTGTGCAAGATGTGCAGGGGCTGATCGATGACGCCTAGCCACATCAGGAAGTTATTGAGCAGGCCGTTGTTCTTCAGGATGCCGATCCAAGCGTAGACGCGGATCAGGAACGAGGTCCACGACGGCAGCACCACCAGCATGATCAGCACGTTGCGAACCGACGCATCCGCACGGGCAATGGCGTAGGCCATCGGATAGCCCAATAGCAGGCACAACAGTGTCGAGATTGCCGCAATCTTCAGCGAGCTGACATAGGTCTTGAAGTACAGACTGTCACGGACCAGGTACAGGTAATTGTCGAGATTGAGGACGATCTGCAGCAGGTTGTCGGTGATCTGCAGCAGGTCGGTATACGGCGGAATCGCGATCTGGCTTTTCGCAAACGAAATCTTCAGGACGATGGCAAAAGGCGCTGCAAAAAACAGCAGCATCCATACGTACGGAGGCACGATCACCAGCCAGCGACCACCCGGCAGCAGCTTCTGCAGGCGCTGAGTCCAGGCGTTCATGAGGTCAACACGACACCGGAGTTTTCGCCCCAAGAGAGCCACACCGTGTCATTCCAGGTGAAGGCTTCCGACGCCCAGCGGCGCGCGTTCAAATGATTGGCCATCAGCTTCAAACCGCTTGGCAAACGCACGTGATAGACCGAGTGGCTGCCGAAATAGGCGATGTCCTCAACGATGCCTTGGGCTTTGTTGTACTGGCCCTCCGGTTCGGCTTTGGAGATCTCCATTTTCTCCGGACGCAGAGCAAAGCCGACCTCCTGGCCCTCAAACCCGCTGATGCCATGGCCAAGATAGATTCCGTGCGGCAGCTGCGGGCTTTGAATCACTACAAAGTCTTTTTCGTCCTCTGTAATTCGGCCTTCGATCATGTTCACCGAGCCAATGAAGCTGGCCGTGAAACGACAATTCGGCTGCTCGTAAATCTCATCCGGTGGGCCGATCTGACGAATGCGCCCGGCCTCCATAACGGCGATGCGATTGGCCATCGTCATCGCCTCTTCCTGATCGTGGGTCACCATCACGCAGGTCACATCCATGCGCTCGATGATGTTGACCAGCTCCAGTTGCATCTGCGAGCGCAGCTTTTTGTCGAGCGCGCCCATCGGCTCGTCCAGCAACAGAATCTTTGGCCCCTTCGCCAATGAACGCGCCAACGCCACCCGCTGCTGTTGACCACCCGACAACTGATGCGGCTTGCGCTTGGCGAACTTCTGCATCTGCACCAGCGCGAGCATTTCGGCGACCCGACTGTCGATCTCCGCTTTTGGCCTCCCCTCGCGGCGTAGTCCGAAAGCGATGTTCTCGAACACGTTCAAATGCGGAAACAGCGCGTAGCTCTGGAACATCATGTTGAGCTGGCGCTTGAACGGCGGAATGCTGACGATGTCGACGCCATCGAGCAGGATCTTGCCCGCGGTTGGTTTCTCGAACCCGGCCAACATCCGCAACAGCGTCGACTTCCCGCAACCCGAGCCACCCAACAATGCAAAAATCTCGCCACGCCTGATCGTCAGATCCACATCATCGACAGCGACGAAGCCGTCAAATTCTTTGCGGATGGCGCTGATGGTGAGGAAGGTGGCGTCGCTGGGGGTGGGCTGTTTGGTGCCGGCCGCGGCTGGCGCTGGATGTGGGGTGGTCATGCTGGTTGCCTGATGGTTCTGAAGTTTTCGCGGACCGAGTGAATGGCTCTCGTCATTCCGGTGAAAGCTGGAATCCAGCTTTGTTGCTTCACTCGCTTGAATTGGTTTCGAGGCACGGTTTCGTCCACCTCAGCGGCAGACGAAACCGTGCCGCAAAGCATCAACACGGCGAGTGAAGCAAGGAAAGCTCAATCCCAGCCTTCGTCCAAACAACTAAAAGGCTCACCATCCCACCCCCCAATAAAGCGCAAACGGGATAGGCTCCCCAGCCTGCCCCCCAAACCAACCCCTATTGCCCCGACTTCAACGTCGTCCACAACCGCGTATACATGCGATCCACTTCCGGCGGCAGCACCGCCAAGGTAAACAGCCTCGCCGAGGTGGCTTCATCGGGATAGACAGTCGGGTCGCCGGTGATTTCAGGATTCACCAAGGGCTTGGAGGCTGCGTTGGCATTGGCATACGACACGTAGTTGGAGATGTCGGCGATGATCTCAGGACGCATCACGAAGTTGAGGAACGCGTGGGCGTTGTCGGAGCGCTTGCTGCTCTTCGGAATAGCCATCATGTCAAACCAGATGGCCGCGCCTTGGCTGGGAATGGTGTATTCGATGTTGACGCCCTTCTTGGCTTCTTCGGCGCGCGTGGCGGCCTGCAGGATGTCGCCTGACCAACCGACCGCGACGCAGATATCGCCGTTGGCGAGATCGTTGATGAACTGGGACGAGTGGAAATAACGAATGTGCGGGCGCACCGATTGCAAAGTCACTAGCGCCTTGTTGATCACGGCCTCGTCAAAACTGTTCGGTGGCTCGCCCAGGTAATTGAGCACCGTCGGCACCATCTCTGAGGCAGCATCGAGGAAGCTGACGCCACAACCTTCGAGCTTCTTCATGTACTCGGGATTGAAGACCAGCTCCCAGCTGTTGACCGGCGCGTCTTCGCCGAGGGCTTCCTTGACCTTTTCGACGTTGTAGCCGATGCCGGTAGTGCCCCACAGATACGGCACGCTGTGGCGATTATCGGGGTCATTGCGGGCGATCAACTCCATCAGCTTGGGATCGAGGTTGCCGAAATTGGACAGCTTGCTGCGATCAAGCGGCATGAACGCGCCTGCTTGTATCTGCCGCCCGAGAAAATTGAGCGAGGGCACGACGATGTCGTACCCGGCATCACCCGACATCAATTTGGCCTCCAAGCCTTCATTGCTGTCGAAGACGTCATAGATCACCTTGATGCCGGTTTCGGCCTCGAACTTGGCGATGGTGTCTTCAGCGATGTAGTCCGACCAGTTGTAAATACTCAACACCTTTTCTTCCGCCGCGGGTGCAGCGGGTGCACCCGGCGCGGTGGCCGTGGTGTCGGCAGGTGCCGGGGCCTGGCCACACGCGGCGATCAGCGTGGTGGCGAGGGCAAGAGCCAGAGCGTTACGCATCATCGGAAGTCTCCGTTAGTGGGCGGCGGGTTTAACTCAAGAATCGTGTCGGTTCGGCGCTTACTCCCTCGCCGATGTTCGGGGAGGGTTTGGGAGCGGCCAGGGAGCAAAAGCTCTCCCAAGGTTCACACAGCAGGTTGGGCGGTTCCGATTGCTGCATGAAAGTTAGAATGACATTCATCGGGCAAGGCGGCTAGCTAGCGACTCGCACAAATCAGGTGCGGCGTGGAATGCCGATTGCGTCGGCAGTCATGTCTAGGGATTTCCAGGTTTTCTCAAACATCTCGTCGATCTGCGCGCGGCTGATGATCAGCGGTGGTGACAACAGCATGGCGTCATAGGTCGCGCGCAGGATCAAACCATTCTGTAGCGCCATGTCGCGACACAGCGCGCCAACCCGACCGCGGTCGGGAAAGAAGCTTCGCTGTGGCTTGTTCGGCACCAGTTCTAGGGCGCCGACCATACCGACGATGCGGGCCTCTCCGACGAGCGCATGCTCGCCAAGTTCGCGCCAGCGCTGGGCCAGATACGGCGCGGTGTGATTGCGGCAGGTCTCGACGATGCGCTCGTCCTGCAAGATGCGAATGTTCTCCAGTGCCACCGCCGCGCACACCGGGTGACCGGAATACGTGTAGCCATGCGCCAGTTCGCCACCCTTTTCCTTAAGCACGCCGGCGACGCGGTCGTTGAACATCACCGCGCCGAGTGGGATGTACCCCGAGGTAATGCCCTTGGCCAAGGTCATGATGTCGGGCGAGAAGCCGTAGGTCTCGGCTGCAAACCAGTTGCCGGTGCGGCCGAAGCCGCATATCACTTCGTCGGCCACCAACAACACATCGTGGCGACGGCAGACCTTTTCGATCTCCTGCCAATAGTTGCGCGGCGGGATGTAGACGCCAATCGCGCCCATCACCGGCTCGCCAATAAACGCCGCCACGCGATGCGCGCCCAACTCGACAATCTTGTCTTCCAGGCGCTGCGCGCATAGACGGCCGTAACTGTCCTCATCCAGCTCGCCGCCATCGGCAAACCAGTACGGCGGCTCGATGTGGTGGATATCGGGAATCGGCAAGCCGCCTTGTTGATGCATGCCCTTCATGCCACCCAAACTTGCGCCAGCCACGGTCGAGCCGTGATAGCCGTTGTGGCGGCCGATGAAGATGGATTTCTCGGGTTGCTCCTGCACCTTCCAGAAGTGCCGAACCATGCGCAGGATGGTGTCGTTGGCCTCAGAGCCCGAGTTCGAATAGAAGACGTGATTGAGATCTCCCGGCACCAGTTCGGCGAGCTTGGCCGACAGCCGCACGGTGGGCTCGGTGGTGCACTGGAAGAAGCTGTTGTAGTAGGCCAGCTCAGTCATTTGTTTGGATGCGACTTCGCCTAGCTCGCGCCGGCCGTAACCGATGTTGACGCACCACAAGCCGGCAAACGCATCCAGCAACTTGTTGCCCTGCGCGTCCCACACATAACAACCCTCGCCACGGGTGAGGATGCGAGTGCCCTTCTTCGCCAATGCAGCGTTGTCGTTGAAGGGATGCAGGTGGTGGGCGGCATCAAGCTGTTGGAGGGTTTCGATGGAGAGCATGGGGGTGGGTTTTTGGGTTGTGGGTTGTGGGTTGAGAGTTATGGTGTGCGGTTGGCTTCTTGGATTGTCATTCCGACTTTGGCCGGAACCCGGTTTTTCTTACTTCACTCGCGGGGGTGATGATTTGAGGCGAAGTTTCGTCCGCCTAGGCGGCGGCCGAGTCACTTTTCTTTGAGTCGCCCAAGAAAAGTAACCAAAAGAAAGGCGGCCCGAGCATCGCGCCTCGCTTCGCTCGGTACCCTGCGCTGCTCGCTGTCAGCCGGCCGGCACCTAACTCGCGCATCCATGCGCTCAAACACAGGTGCCTTTCCCCGTCTGCCAACTCCGCTGCTTGGCGCGATGACGGGGCCC